>DAIESR010000577.1 GCA_027346205.1 Beijerinckiaceae bacterium | reverse complement strand
CTCGCTAACACCTGAAGGCGCGCGTTCCGTGAAAACGAAACCCTCCCGTTCATTTGAGTGCCCTATAACTAATTGATATAAAATGACCTCTAAGAATACGAGCCAACACCCCCTTCGCTTGACGCCGCGCCGACTGCGACACCGTGTCATGATGCGATCACGTCACGGCGCCGGTTCGGCTTGCGATATCCGCGCGGGGCGCGATGCGCCGACCGCAAATTTCAAACTGGACAGCCGCCCCCCGATGGATCTAACGCATTCAGCGACGACAGCGCGAAGGAGTGCGGCCATGGCGCCTGCCTATGACGACAGCAATATTTTCGCGAAGATTCTGCGCGGCGAGATGCCCTGCCATAAAATCTATGAAGACGATGTGGCATTCGCCTTCATGGATATCATGCCGCGCATCGACGGCCATTGTCTCGTCATCCCGAAATTTCCGGCCCGCAATCTTCTCGATGCCGACCCTG
Source organism: Beijerinckiaceae bacterium (assembly GCA_027346205.1). GTDB lineage: Bacteria > Pseudomonadota > Alphaproteobacteria > Rhizobiales > Beijerinckiaceae > Methylovirgula. The sequence continues at coordinate 9,013 of DAIESR010000577.1, read as the reverse complement.
AAGGGCTGGGCCAGCTCGTTCAACGCGTGCAGAAGGTGGCAAAGGCCGCCATGACAGGGCTCGGCGCCGAGGGCGTCACGATTCAACAGTTCAACGAGCAGGCCGGCTGCCAGGTGATCTTTCACCTGCATTTCCACATTCTGCCACGTTGGGCAGGCGTGGAGCTGCGCCCGCCGGCCAGTGCAATGGAAAAGCCCGAGGTACTCGACGCGCATCGCGCGAAAATCGCCGCAGCGCTGGAGAAGTGACCATCGAGAGCGCATCGGCTCCATATCGCGCCGACTGCGAAAAACAAGGGCGGCGAAGCCGCTCACACCTCGATAATGAGGACATGCACAGCCGGCCGTTTGCCCCAGGCGCCGAGAACCGCATTGCGCACAGCTTTCTCGATCGCGACTGAAACGACATTTGAATCGCGCCGCTGCGGACGCGGCAGGCCGTCGAATGTCTGGAAAACCGCATCATCGACCACTTCGTCGAGCACGGCCCCGGCGCCGGTCTTCTGTGGCAAGCCGGCCAGCACAACATCCGGAATGCCGACCATCTCACCCTTGCGATCGACCGCCATGGCTATGGTGACAATGCCTGAAAAGGCAAGCTTTCGCCGCGTATGCAAGACTTCGTCGCCGATCGGCACGAGCGTATTGCCATCTTTGCAGAGGCGGCCCGTCGGTGCCTGGTCGATGATCCCTGGATCGCCCGGCGCGAGCAGCACGACGTCGCCATCATGCGCCTTGACGACATGGCTAGCGCCGAAGCTGAGAGCCAATCGCGCATGCTCTGTTAAATGGACTTCCTCGCCATGCGCCGGAATGGCGATCTTGGGCCTGATCCATTGATAGAATTGAGCGACCTCATCGCGGCGCGGATGACCCGAGGCATGGATGAGCGCCATGCGGTCGGTGATGACCTCGACCCCCTGCTTGAGAAGATTATTGATGATGCGCCCGACATCCCTCTCATTGCCCGGGATCGTCCGCGAGGAGAAGATCACGCTGTCGCCAGGCGCGAGCTTCACGATCGGATGATCATCCTCCGATATGCGCGAAATTGCCGCGCGGCTCTCGCCTTGGCTACCCGTCGCGAGCACGACGACTTCGTCGCGCGGCAGAGACGAGAAAGCCTCGGCCGAAAGGAAAGGTGGAACATCGTCGAGATAGCCGCAATCACGCGCGACGGCGACGACGCGCTCCATGGCACGGCCAACGAGCAAAACCTTGCGCCGCGCCGCAGCTGCCGCCAAAGCCACCGCGCGCAGCCGCGCAACATTGGAGGCGAAGGTCGTCACAACGACTCGGCCTCGCGCCACCTTGATCACCTCTTGCAAGGTCTTTGCGACCTCGCCTTCCGAAGGGCTCACACCATCGCGCAGAATATTAGTCGAATCGCAGATGAGAGCGAGCACACCTTCGTCGCCGATCTCCATCAGTCTTTGCGTATCCGTTCGCCCGCCGATCCCCGGCTCCGGATCGATCTTCCAATCGCCCGTATGCAGAACAGTGCCGAGACGGGTGCGGATCGCCAAGGCGCAGGCCTCGGGTATGGAGTGTGCGACTGGAACGAGTTCGACCTCGAAAGGATCGAGTACGAGGCGAGTGCCTTGCTTCACGGCTTTGATCGAAATATCGGGTGCGCCAGCCTCGTTCAGCACACGCATTTCGAAGAGTCCGGCAGCGAAGGGCGTCGCATAAAGCGGGCACTTGAGCCAAGGCCAGAGATCGGCAATGGCGCCGATGTGATCCTCATGCGCATGGGTGATGATACCGCCGACGAGATCACGCTGGATCTGCCCGATGAAGCGCGGATCAGGCACGATGATGTCGATCCCCGCCTCCTGCGGTCCAGCGAACGTGACGCCGCAATCGACCAACAGCCATTTGCGTTCGCCCTTGGGCCCAAGCCCGTAGAGCGCGAGATTCATCCCGATCTCGCCGAGGCCTCCAAGCGGCACGAAGAGAAGTGCATCAACAGCTTCGCGCATCAGCGCCGCCCTTTTTTCTTCAACCCGCCGCCCTGTTTCATCCGACAGACCCTTCCGCAGGCTCGGCCAGCCAAACGTCGCCTGCGTCTACGATCCTGCGCGCATCGCCGCATTCGACGATCAATCGACCGGTCTCGTCGATGGTACGAAAAATTCCTGCAATAGAGCCCGAAGGCGTATCGACCTTGACAGGTCCCCCAATGCCTGCGGCGAAGCCCAGCCATTCTTCACGGATGGCATCAAAGCCAGCCCCTCGCGCAAAGACATCGAGCGCCGCGGCAAGCGTGCCGGAGAGGTGAAGGAAAACATCCTGCGCTGAAAATCGTAGCGCACCCGTCTCGTTCAAAGCCGTCGCCCTGTAGGGAAGATCGCTCGGGCGGGCGACGCAATTCACGCCAATGCCCATAATACAAATGAAACGGCCATCACCAAGCTGGCAACTCTCCAGCAAAATGCCGGCAAGCTTGGCGCCGTCAAAGAGAATGTCATTCGGCCATTTAAGCCGCAAGCGCATATCATCGCCAATACATTCACGCAAAGCACGTGCCAGCGCTGAGCCCGCCACGAAACCGAGTTGCGGCGCGAGAATGGCTGGCACTTCATCGACCAGTAAAAGGCTCGCATAAAGATTGCCGGGCAGCGATGCCCATTGCCGTCCGCGGCGCCCGCGCCCTTTTGTTTGCGTCCTCGCAATCAGCCACGCACGGCCCGGATCACCCGCCTGCGCCAGAGCCATTGCTTCATCATTGGTCGAGCCGATCTCATCATAGACGAACAGCCGATATCCTTGATCGACGATACTCTGAGTAAACCGGAACGGGTTTGGCTGATCCACGCGTCGCTTTCGATCAGAATAGAGATTTGGCGGCTATGCTCGCAGCATCGACCGCCGGCGCCGGATAGGCGAAGAAGAAAGTCACCAGCACGCCGGTGATCGCGAGAACCACCCGAAGCACGGGCGCGGCCTTGTCGAAGCCGCCGACCGGCTCATCAAAATACATGATCTTGACAATACGCAGATAATAGACCGCCGCCACGACACTCGTCAAAAATCCGATCACCGCAAGGCCATAAAGATGTGCGTGGACCGCAGCATTAAAGACGTAGAATTTCGCAAAAAAGCCGGCGAGCGGCGGAATACCAGCCAATGAAAACATCATCATCGCCAGGAAGAAAGCCATGGCGCCATCGGTGCGGGCGAGACCGGAAAGATCGCTGATCAGCTCCACCGGCTTTCCGTCAACACGCATGGAAAGAATGGCGGCGAACGTGCCGAGCACCATCACCAAATAGATGCTCATATAGAACAGCACGCCGGCGACACCCATCTGCGTCCCCGCGGCAAGCCCGACCAGCGCGAAGCCGATATGGCCGATCGATGAATAGGCCATCAGCCTCTTGATATTGGTCTGTCCGATCGCCGCGAAAGAACCGAGCGCCATCGACAGAATGGAAATGAAGATGACGATCTGCTGCCATTGCAGCGTGATGCCGGGAAAGGCCGTCATCACGACTCGGATGGTGATCGCCACAGCCGCGAGCTTGGGCGCGGTGGCAAAGAACGCCGTCACCGGCGTCGGCGCGCCTTCATAGACATCCGGCGTCCACATATGGAAAGGCACAGCCGACATTTTGAAGGCGAGGCCAGCCATAAGAAAGACGAGACCGAAGATGACACCGAGGCCCGGCGTGCCCTTCAGCGCCGTGGCAATGCCGGCGAAGGAAACCGTCCCGGCAAACCCGTAGAGCAGCGAAGCGCCATAGAGCAGCATGCCTGAGGACAAAGCGCCAAGCACGAAATATTTGAGGCCGGCCTCCGACGCCCTTCTGTCATCGCGATGAAAGGCGGCGATCACATAAAGCGCAAGCGACATCAATTCCAGGCCGAGATAAAGCGCGATGAGGCCTGCGGCCGAAATCAGCATCGACATACCGAGCGTCGACAGAAGCACCAGAATCGGGAATTCAAATTTGTCGATCTTGGCCTTGCTGAGAAAATCCTGCGCCATGAGCAAAGTGACGAGCGAGCCGCTATAGGCCAGCACTTTCATGAAGCGCCCGAAAGCGTCGTCGATGAAAGCGTGGTCGTAGATCGTCGCATTGGTCTTGCTGCCGAGCAGAATGACGAGAATGGCGAGCCCCAGAATGCCGACCGCGAGTTCCGTCATCGGACCATCGCTGTCGCGCCCGCGAATGGCGCCGAGCAGCACGAGGACGATGGCGCCCGCGCCCAGAATCACTTCCGGAAGGCTATGGGCAAGCGCGAAGGAGAGCGAAGTCATGGAAGCCTTCCGATCATCAATGGAGCGCGGCTGTCTTCACGACCGTCGCGAGCGCTGTGTGATAGCCCTGGACGAGGCCAGCGACGGAGGCGGCCGTGCCGTCGAGAATCGGCGCCGGATGGACACCGTAATAAATCGTCAAGACGAGCAGCGGCGCGAGGATCGCAATCTCTCGCGGCGAAAGATCGAGCATGGCTTTGAGCGCTGGCTTCTCCAACACGCCGAAGATGATGCGCCGATAGAGATAGAGCGCATAAGCCGCCGAGAGGATCGTGCCCGTCGCGGCAAGCGCGGCAACCCAATTGTTGAATCGGAAGGTGCCGAGCATGGTGAGGAATTCACCGACGAAACCCGACGTGCCCGGCAGACCGACATTGGCCATGGTGAAGACCATGAAGACCACGGCATAAAGCGGCATGCGCTCGACGAGACCGCCATAGGCCGCGATCTCGCGCGTATGCAGCCGGTCATAGACGACGCCGACGCAAAGGAAGAGCGCGCCGGAGACGAGGCCATGCGAGATCATCTGGAAGATCGCGCCCTGCACGCCCTGCTCCGTCATCGAAAACAGACCCATGGTGACGAAGCCCATATGCGCCACGGAGGAATAGGCGATGAGCTTCTTCATATCCTCCTGCACCAGGGCGACGAGCGAGGTGTAAATGATGGCGACAATGGACAAAGCAAAGACAAGCGGCGCGAAATAGGCCGAGGCCTCCGGAAACATCGGCAGTGAAAACCGAAGAAACCCGTAGCCGCCCATTTTGAGGAGAATGCCGGCCAGGATGACCGAGCCCGCCGTCGGCGCCTCGACATGCGCGTCCGGAAGCCAGGTGTGGACGGGCCACATCGGCATTTTCACCGCGAGCGACGCAAAGAAGCCGAGCCACAACCATTTCTGCATCGCCGACGGGAAGACCGTCTTCAGCAGGACTGTAATGTCCGTCGTGCCGGCAACGCCATACATGGCCATGACAGCGATGAGCATGAGCAGCGAGCCGAGCAGCGTGTAGAGAAAGAATTTGAAGCTCGCGTAAATCCGCCGCTTGCCGCCCCAGATGCCGATGATGAGAAACATCGGAATGAGGCCACCCTCGAAGAAGAGATAAAAGAGCACAAGATCGAGCGCACAGAACACGCCGAGCATCAAGGTCTCGAGAACGAGAAAGGCGATCATATATTCCTTGACGCGCGAGGTCACCGATTGCCAGGAGGCGATAATACAGATCGGCATCAAAAAGGCGGTCAGGATGACAAAGGGCATGGAAATGCCGTCGACGCCCATTTTGTAGACGAGGCCGGACCCGAACCAGCTCTTCTGCTCCACGAGTTGAAAGGCCGCTGAAGTCGTATCGAATTTCGAATAGGCATAAAGCGACAACAGAAAATCGACGAGCGTCGTGATCAGCGCCGCCCAACGGGCGTTGTTGACACTCGCCTCGTCGTTACCGCGCAAGGCGACGATGAAGGCAACGCCGACGAGGGGCAGAAAGACGAGGCCGGAGAGAATGCCGAATCCGAACATCAATGCAGCCCCAGGGCAAGATAATAAGTGACGAATGCGGCGACGCCGATCAGCATCGCGAACGCATAGTGATAAAGGTAGCCGGTCTGCAGTTTGACGACGCTGCGCGTCACGTCGACGACGCGGGCGGCCACGCCATCCGGCCCGAAGCGATCGATGATGTTCTGATCGCCACCGCGCCACAAAAGCCGACCGATCCAAAAGGCCGGGCGAACGAAGATGAGATCATACAGCTCGTCGAAATACCATTTGTTGAGCAGGAAACGATAGAGCAGCGGGCTCGTCTCTGCCCAGCGCGTGGCCGTTCCCGGCGCCAGAATGTAGAGATAGACGGCGACAAGGAAGCCGAAGACCATCAGAATGGATGGCAGCAGGCCGACGAAATGTGGAACATGTTCCATCTGCTCCAGAATATGATTGTCAGGCCCGAAAAACAGCGCGCTCTTCCAGAATTCCGCGCTGCCTTCGCCGATGAACGAGTGCCGAAAGATAAGGCCGGCGAAGATCGCGCCCACAGCAAGACAATAAAGCGGGATCATCATGACATTGGGCGATTCATGCGGATCGACATGATGCGCCTCGCCATGATGGGCGTCGGCGTGATGTGCGGCGTGCGCGTGATCGTTATGCCCATGCGCGCCGGCTTGCCATTTCGGCTTGCCGAAGAAGGTCATGAAGATCAGCAGCCAGGAATAGAAGGAGGTGAGGCCCGCCGCGATGGTGATCATCAGAAAAGCAAAGAAATGGCCGTCCCGATGCGAGGCGAAGGAGGCCTCGATGATCGCATCCTTGGAAAAATAGCCGGCGGTGAGTGGAAAGCCGGTCAAAGCGAGCGTGCCGGCGACCATCATCAAAAAGGTGACGGGGATCTTCTTGGCAAGTCCACCCATGTTGCGCATGTCCTGCTCGTGATGCATCGCATGGATCACCGAGCCGGCGCCCAGAAACAGCAGCGCCTTGAAGAAGGCATGGGTGAAGAGATGAAAGACACCGAGCGAATAGCCGCCGACACCGAGGCCGACGAACATATAACCCAATTGCGAGCAGGTCGAATAAGCGATGACGCGCTTGATGTCGTTTTGGACGAGACCGACCGTCGCCGCGAAAAAGGCGGTTAGCCCGCCGACCACCGTCACGACTGAAAGCGCCACCGGCGCCTGCTCGAAGAGCGGCGAAAGCCGTGCCACCATGAAGACGCCGGCCGTCACCATGGTCGCCGCATGGATGAGCGCGGAGACGGGTGTCGGGCCTTCCATCGCATCCGGCAGCCAGGTGTGGAGAAGGAATTGCGCCGACTTGCCCATCGCGCCCATGAACAGCAGCAGACAGGTGATGGTCATCGCGTCCATGTCATGGCCGAAGACATGGATCGTCTTATGCGCGAGGCCGGGTGCGGCGGCGAAGATCTGATCGAAATTGATCGAATTGGTCAGAACGAAGACGAGGAAAATGCCGAGCGCGAAGCCGAAATCGCCAACGCGATTGACGACAAATGCCTTGATCGCCGCGGCATTGGCGGAGGGCTTCTCATACCAGAAGCCGATCAGAAGATAAGAGGCGAGACCGACGCCTTCCCAGCCAAAGAACATCTGCAAAAGATTGTCGGCCGTCACCAGCATCAGCATGGCAAAGGTGAAGAGCGACAGATAGGCGAAGAAGCGCGGCCGCGACTTGTCCTCGTGCATATAGCCGATCGAATAGAGATGCACGAGCGAGGACACTGTCGTCACGACGACCAGCATGACGGCGGTGAGCGTGTCGACGCGCAAGGCCCAATCGATCTTGAGCGCGCCCGAGGTGATCCAGCCGCCGAGCACCGGCACGCTCAAGGTCGACTGGCCGGACCAAAAGCCAGCAAAGACGATCCAGGCGAGCACCATGGAGACGAAGAGAAAGCTCGTCGTCACGATCTCGGAAGGGCGCGGTCCGATCAACCGGCCGAAAAGGCCGGCAATGAGAAAGCCGAGCAGCGGGAGAAAGACGATTGCCGTATACATCCCAACTCAGCCCTTCATCATATTGACGTCTTCGACCGCGATCGTCCCGCGATTGCGGAAATAGGTGACGAGAATGGCAAGCCCGATCGCCGCCTCGGCCGCGGCCACCGTCAGAATGAAGAGCGCGAAGACCTGGCCGGTGAGATCGCCGAGGTAGGCGGAGAAAGCCACGAGATTGATATTGACCGACAGGAGGATGAGTTCCACCGACATCAAGATCACGATGATGTTCTTGCGGTTCACGATAATGCCGACGACGCCAAGGGTGAACAGCACCGCGGCAACGACGAGATAGTGGCCGAGTCCGACCGACATGTCGCTCTCCCTCGCTCTCAGATCCCAGCCCGTGAGGGCACTTTCTTCAATTCGACGGCCTCTTTCGCCGTGCGGGCATTCTGCTCTTCGATCGACTGGCGCTTGACGCCAACCTTGTGGTGCAAGGTCAAGACGATCGCGCCGATCATCGCGGTCAGCAGCACAAGCCCAGACGCCTCGAAGAGATAGAAATATTGCGTGTAGAGAACCGAGCCGAGCGCCGCGGTATTGGATAGGCCCTGCGGTGTCGGCGTCGGCACATGCATCGTCGTCACCGGCCCAATGCTCCAGCTCCCCAGCACGAAGGCGAGTTCGAGCAGCACGATGCCACCGATCGTCGCCCCGATCGGCAAATATTGCATAAAGCCCTGCTTCAACTCCGCGAAATCAACATCGAGCATCATCACGACGAAGAGAAACAGCACGGCGACCGCACCGACATAGACGACGACGAGGATCATCGCCAGAAATTCGGCGCCGAGCAGAATGAAGAGCCCCGCCGCATTGACGAAGGCGAGAATGAGAAAGAGGACCGAATGGACCGGATTGCGCGCCGTGACGACCAGAAAAGCCGAAGCGATCATCACGGCCGAAAACAGATAGAAGAACAAGGCAGCGGCGGTCATCGGATGGCTTTCGTCAGCAGCCCCGCGTGCGCGAAGCGCAGCGGGTGAAGGCGGCCACGACGCGGCCGGAAAGAAGGGTCATAGTCCTAGGCATCATCGATAAGGCGCGTCGAGCGCGATATTGCGGGCGATCTCGCGCTCCCATCTGTTGCCATTCGCGAGCAGCCGATCCTTGTCGAAATAAAGCTCCTCGCGCGTCTCGGTGGCGAATTCAGCGTTCGGCCCCTCGACGATCGCATCGACCGGGCAAGCCTCCTGGCAGAAGCCACAATAGATGCATTTCACCA
>DAIESR010000034.1 GCA_027346205.1 Beijerinckiaceae bacterium | reverse complement strand
CGGCCTCGTGCCGGCACTGATCTTCGGCGTCGCGCTCGGCAATGCTCTGCGCGGCGTCCCGTTCCGTTTCGACGATACGATGCGCATGACCTATGAGGGCAATCTCTTAGGTCTTCTAAACCCATTCTCGCTGCTCTGCGGCCTCGTCAGCGTCGCAATGCTCACCATGCAAGGCGGCACCTTCCTCGCCGCGAAAGCCGGCGAGCCGGTCAGCGAACGCGCGGCCCATATGGCGCGCCTCGCAGCCATGGCCACCATCATTCTTTTCGCGCTCGGCGGACTGTGGCTCGCCGTCGGCATCGACGGCTATAGGATCACGAGCACGCTGGCTCCCGATGGCCCTTCGAATCCGCTGCTCAAGACAGTCACGCATCAGGCCGGCGCCTGGCTCAAAAATTATTCGCTTTATCCTGCGTTCCTCGCCGCACCCATCCTCGGCTTTGTCGGAGCCGGGCTCGCGATCCCAGCGCTTTCCGCAAGGCGCGACCGTCTCGCTTTTCTTGCGAGCAGCATCAGCACCGCCGGAATCGTCGCGACGGTCGGCGCCAGCACCTTTCCTTTTCTGCTGCCATCGTCGATCGAGCCGAAGGCGAGCCTCACCGTCTGGGATGCGTCTTCGAGCCAGCTCACTTTGATGATCATGCTGATCGCGACCGGCATCTTCCTGCCGATCATCCTGGCCTATACCGCCTTTGTCTATCGCGTGCTGCGCGGCCGCGTGACGGAGAGCTATGTCACGCAGAATTCGAAGACGGCCTATTGAGATGCGATCCCTGAAACAAGCCCAAGGACAAACGCACATGTGGTATTTCAGTTGGATACTCGGCGTCGGTTTCGCCGGCGCCTTCTCGATCCTCAATGCGATGTGGCTCGAGCTTACTGAGACACCGCCTCCGGAACTCGAAGGCCAAGCCCGGCAAGACGAGAAGCGCGCGTAAGATCAGGTGGAAATGAAACAAGCCCTCTCGCATAGGAAGAGGGCTTGTAGAAAGGGCTTCGGTCTTTGAAGCTTTTGCTTCTCTCGGCCTCAATGGCTCAACAAGCAGCAGATCGGGCTTTTCTTAATGAGCTCATAGGTGACGACGCCGAACACCCATTCGCGCAGGCGTGCATGTCCATAGGCACCGGCGACGATCAGATCGGCGCCCTGCTGCCCGGCGAAAGCGATGATCTCGGTTGCCGGATCATTCTGGTTCAGAACCCGAACCTCGCTCTTCGCCGTGATGGCGTGGCGTCCAAGATAGGCGACAACATCGGCCACCGCATTCTTCGACCCCTCGATCTCGTCTTCTCCACAGAGTTCGAGAACAGAGACGGTGCCCGCGGCCGCGAGAAAGGGCAGCGCATCAGCGACCGCGCGCCGACTTTCGCGCGTGTCCTTCCAGGCGATGACGATATGAGCGAGCGCGAGATCAGCGACGCCCGGTGGAACAATGAGCACCGGCCGCCCCGCTTGCATCAAGACATCACCGGGATCGATCACGCGCTGCGGACCCGTTGATTTCTCGACCTCACCACGCCCGATGATCAGAAGATCGCCGGCGCGCGCATGCCGGCAGACCATATCGGCCGGGAATTCGAGATTGCTGCGCCATTCGGTCTTCACCTTCTTTTCGTCGGCAATCCGCTGGAATTTTTCCGCCGCGACCTTCAGATCCGTTTCGAGGATCTGCCGTTCGGCAGCGATCATTTCGGCATCGATCGGCGCATAGCCCATCGGATCTATGACCGGCAGATCCATCATCGCGGCGGAAATCCCGATCAGCCGCGCATTGAAGCGTGCCGCCAAGCCGCAGGCAACGTGAATGCGCCCATCCGATTCTGCGTCGCGATCCGCATGCACAATGAAACTTGCAAAGGTCATGAAGCCCATCCCCGGCGCCGCAAATGCCCGCGGCGGCCATGTTCGAAGTTTTTGACAGAGAAAAATCTCGATCAGATCTGGCCTGAGTGTTATCAACCTAAGCCGCTGCTCTTCCCCTCTCATTGACATAGGTCAGCGCCACCCGAGATAAGCTCTTGCCCATCGCGGATGACGACAAGATACGGGCCGGCTTGGTCGACAGATCGAACAGGTTGATCCAAATCATCCGCGCGCAATGGCGAAGCTGTTATCCGAACCTCGCCATTTCGGGAGTATCCCATGCCAGACTCATCCGTCATCGCAACCGATCAAGCGCCAGCGCAGACTGCGCTTGTTCCCATCGAAACAGCCGCGCATTCGGCCGCCTCTGCCGACGGGCGAATGCGGGCGAGCCCCTGTGCCATGCCGGCCATTGTTCCGGACGAACCACCGATGCAGGCCTTCGACACGCTCGATCGCGCGGGCGCTTCGGTCGATCACGCCTTTCACGCCATGCTTGCCAAAGTCACCGGCGGCTTGTCGCCCATGGCTATGTATAGCGCCTTTGCCGATTGGGGCGGCCATCTCGCGGTCTCGCCCGGCAAACAGATGCAACTGGCCGGCAAGGCGATGCGCAAATGGATGCGCTTCATCGATTTTGCTACATCGACGATGCCCGGCGCACAAGACTGCCATTGCATCGAACCTTTGCCGCAGGACAAGCGGTTTGCCGCGCCGGAATGGGACAATTGGCCTTTCTCGCTCATCTGGCAAGGCTTTCTGCTGCAGCAGCAATGGTGGCATAATGCGACGACGGGCATCGCCGGCGTCACGCATCAGCATGAAAACGCCGTCGAGTTCACCATGCGGCAGATCCTCGACATGGTATCGCCGTCGAATTTCATCGCGACCAATCCTGTCGTCCAGGCCCGCATCGTCGAGACAGGCGGCGCCAATCTCATGCGCGGTGCCTTGAACTTCGCCGATGATCTCAAGCGCAGCATGCGCTGCCTGAAGCCGGCCGGCGCAGAAGCCTTTCAAGTCGGCCGCAATGTCGCGGTCACTCCGGGCAAGGTCGTCTACCGCAATCGGCTGATCGAGCTCATCCAATATGCACCGCAGACGGAGACGGTGCGCAGCGAACCCATCCTCTTCGTGCCGGCCTGGATCATGAAATATTACATCCTCGATCTGTCGCCAGAAAACTCGCTCGTACGTTATCTCGTCGAACAAGGCTATACCGTGTTCATGATCTCCTGGCGCAATCCGGGGACGGAGGATCACGATCTCAGGCTCGAAGATTATCGCCGCCTCGGCATTATGGCGGCGCTGGAGGCGATCGAGGCCATCGTGCCCAACCGCAAGGTTCATGCGGCCGGCTATTGCCTCGGCGGCACTCTGCTCACGATTGCCGCGGCGGCCATGGCGCGCGACAAGAACGACCGGCTGCAGAGCCTCACCTTGTTCGCCGCTCAGACCGATTTTACCGAGGCCGGCGAGCTGACCCTCTTCATCAACGAAAGCCAAGTGACGTTTCTCGAAGAGCTGATGCGCAGCCAAGGCTTTCTCGACGCCGCGCAAATGGCGGCGACCTTCCAGCTCCTGCATTCGAATGATCTCGTCTGGTCGAAGATGGTGCGCGACTATCTGATGGGCGAACGCGACAAGATGACCGATCTCATGGCCTGGAACGCCGATGCGACACGCATGCCCTATCGGATGCACTCCGAATATCTGCACCATCTCTTTCTCGACAATGATCTCGCCGAAGGCCGCTACATGGCCGATGATGCGCCGGTCCCGCTGTCGGACGTCAGGGCGCCAATCTTCGCCGTCGGCACCGAGCGCGACCATGTCGCGCCCTGGCACTCGACCTTCAAGATCCATCTCCTGACCGATACGGATGTCACCTATCTCTTGGCATCCGGCGGCCATAATGTCGGCATCGTCTCGCCCCCCGGCCCCGACAATGGACATTACCATCGGGACTATCGGGTTCACACGAAATTGGCGAACGACATGTATATCGACCCGGAGCGTTGGTATGCGAGCGTGCAGCCCAAGTCCGGCTCCTGGTGGCCGGAATGGCGCGCCTGGCTCGACGTCCATTCGAGCGGGCAAAGAAGCGAACGTGAAGCTGCACGCCAGCCAGGCGCCGTGGCAGCAGGCTATCCGGCACTCTATGACGCACCCGGCGCCTATGTTCTCGCAGCTTGACCGGCACGCGTCGGCATCCTTTCCCCAGCTAGCGGCGGACCCATGCAATTCATCGAAAACAAGACATTCGACGAAATCAAGATCGGCGACAGCGCTTGCCTGACTCGTGCACTCCACAATGACGACATCACGCTCTTCGCCATATTATCAGGCGACATAAACCCCGCCCATGTCGATGCCGATTACGCGAAGACCGATTTCTTTCACCACATTGTTGCGCATGGCATGTGGGGCGGCGCGCTGATCTCGGCCGTGCTCGGCACCGAGCTGCCGGGTCCAGGCACCATCTATCTCAGCCAATCGCTCAAATTCCACCATCCGATCGGCATCGGCGACCGCGTGACCGTTCGCGTCACGGTGCGCGAGAAAGATGAAGCGAGACATCGGCTTATCCTCGACTGCGAGTGCCGCAACCAAACCGATCAAGTGGTAATCGACGGCACGGCCGAGGTGATCGCTCCAACCGAAAAAGTGAAGCGCCCGCGCACGCTGCTGCCGGAACTCCATCTGCATGTACGCGGCGAGCGCCATCGGCATATGATCGAGGCCGCCGCGGCTTTTCCGCCGATGCGCATGGCGGTGATTCATCCTTGCGACGCGCTGGCATTGAATGGCGCCTTGGATGCGCGCGACGCGAAATTGATCGCGCCGGTTCTCGTCGGGCCGAATGCCAAGATCCGCAAGGCCGCCGCTGATGCAGGCCGCTCGATCGAGGGTATTGAAATCATCGATGCGCCGCATAGCCATGCCGCCGCGCAAATGGCCGTCGAACTCGCCCGCGCCGGCAAGGTCGAGGCGCTGATGAAAGGCGCGCTGCATACAGATGAGATCATGGGAGCGGTGGTCGCGCGTGACAGCGGGCTACGCACCGAGCGGCGCATGAGCCATGTCTTCGTTCTCGACGTGCCGACCTATCCGAAACTGCTTTTCGTGACCGATGCCGCGATCAACATCGCGCCGACGCTCGAAGACAAGCGCGACATCGTCCGCAATGTGATCGATCTCTGCCATGCGCTCGGGCTCGCGAACCCGAAGATCGCTCTGCTCTCCGCCGTCGAGACGGTCGACTCGAAAATAAATTCGACGCTCGATGCCGCCGCACTCTGCAAAATGGCCGAGCGCGGCCAAATCCAGGGCGGCTTGCTCGACGGGCCGCTCGCCTTCGACAATGCGATCTCGAAGAGCGCCGCAGCCGAGAAGCATATCGTTTCGCCAGTCGCGGGTGATGCCGACGTGCTTCTCGCGCCCGATCTCGAAGCCGGCAACATTCTCGCCAAGCAATTGATTTATCTCACAGGCGCCGATGCCGCCGGCATTGTGCTCGGCGCCCGCGTGCCGATCGTACTGACAAGCCGCGCCGACAATGCAGAGGCCCGCGTCGCCTCCTGCGCGGTCGCGCGGCTCTTGGTCCAATATCTTCAGGGCCGGCCGAAATGACCGAGGTCATTCTCGTTCTCAACGCCGGCTCCTCGAGCCTCAAATTCGCACTCTACGACATAGAACTCGCGCCTCTCTGCCGGGGCGAGATCGAGGAGATCGGCCGCGCCCATATGGTCTTGAGCGGCGCGCTCGCCGATGCGCTCAGAACTTTCGGACAGCCTCCCGAACATGCGAGCCGCGACGTGACCAATGCCTGGCTCGTCTCCGCATTGCGCAAACTGCCGGACATCACTCTGCGCGCGGCGGGCCATAGAATCGTGCATGGTGGGCAGAGGTTTCACGGGCCGGTGTGGATCGATGCCAAAGTGCTGGCCAAGCTGCGCAACCTCATTCCGCTCGCGCCCGATCATCAGCCGCATAATCTCGGCGTTGTGGAGGCGGTCGCCGCACAATGGCCGGATCTACCGCAAGCCGCCTGTTTCGACACGGCCTTCCATCGCACGCAGCCTCGCCTCGCCGAAATTTTCCCGCTGCCGCGCGCGCTCACCGATGAAGGCATACTGCGCTATGGCTTTCACGGCCTCTCCTACCAATATATCGCCAGCGTTCTGCCCGAATATCTCGGCACGGATGCGGACGGCCGCGTGATCGTCGCTCATCTTGGCAATGGCGCTTCGCTCTGCGCCCTGAAGAATCGCAAGAGCATAGCGACGACGATGGGCTTCACCACTCTTGATGGCTTGATGATGGGCACGCGCTCCGGATCGATCGATCCGGGCGTCGTCCTGCATCTGATCTTGCAGGAGAAGATGACAGCGGAAGCGGTTTCCAAACTTCTCAACACACAGTCCGGCTTGCTCGGCGTCTCCGGCATCAGCAGCGATATGCGCGCGCTGG
>DAIESR010000558.1 GCA_027346205.1 Beijerinckiaceae bacterium | reverse complement strand
CCATTCGAAGCCGGCCGCTTTGAAGATCGTGTCGAGACCTTCCGCCTCCGCCTGCTCCTTCACCTGGCCTGAGCCGGGCACCACCAAGGCGTTGACGCGTCCCGAGACCGTTTTGCCTTCGACCATCGCCGCCGCGGCGCGCAGATCTTCGATCCGCCCATTGGTGCAGGAGCCGATGAAGACACGGTCGATTTCGACATCTGTGATCTTCTCGCCGCCTTTGAGGCCCATATAGTCGAGCGCACGCCGCACTGACGCGCGCTTCGCCTCATTGGCGACTTCCTCAGGGCGCGGCACCGTTCCGCTGATGGCGATCACATCCTCCGGGCTCGTGCCCCAGGTGATGAGCGGCGGCAGATTGGTCGCGTCGAGCACGATCTCCTTGTCGAAGAGTGCGCCCTCGTCCGAATGGAGTTGGTCCCAATAGCGCCGCGCCTGATCCCAGGCAGCGCCCTGCGGCGTCCTGGGCCGACCGACGAGATAGGCGAAGGTCTTTTCGTCCGGCGCGATCATGCCGGCCCGCGCGCCACCTTCGATCGTCATGTTGCAGACGGTCATCCGGCCTTCCATCGACAAGGCGCGGATCGCTTCGCCGGCAAATTCGATCACATAGCCGGTGCCGCCGGCGGTGCCGATCTCACCGATGATCGCCAGCACGATGTCCTTGGCGCCGACACCTGGGCCGAGCGTACCCTCGACCTTGACCCGCATGTTCTTGGCTTTCGCCTGGATCAAGGTCTGGGTCGCCAGCACATGCTCGACCTCCGACGTCCCGATGCCATGCGCCAGCGCGCCGAAGGCGCCATGCGTCGAGGTGTGGCTGTCGCCGCAGACGATGGTCGTGCCGGGCAGTGTGAAGCCCTGTTCGGGTCCGATGATATGGACGATGCCCTGGCGCGGATCGAGCGCATCAAAATATTTGATGTCGAAATCACGGGCATTGATGGCCAATTGCTCGACCTGGATCCGGCTCTCCGGATCGTCAATCCCATGCGAGCGGTCCGTCGTCGGGACATTATGGTCGACGACGGCCAGCGTCTTGCCCGGCGCCCTCACCTTGCGGCCGGCAAGGCGCAAGCCCTCGAAGGCCTGCGGGCTCGTCACCTCATGGACGAGATGCCGGTCGATATAAAGAAGGCAAGTGCCGTCGGCTTGACGATCGACCACATGGTCTTCGAAAATCTTGTCGTAGAGCGTCTGCGATTGGGCCATGGACAGTTTAAACTCTTTCATACGATGGCTGTGAGCGGCGAGCGAGCTGACGAGCGAGACATTCCGACACCCGATGCACCTTCTCAAATGGGAGGGGCTGGGTTGCAGAGCAAGCCGGCTGAGGGGTTATGATGCATAAGCACGCGATCACGACCTCTTACCCGGCCGGCCGGCTTTTCTCTCTCGGAGAGAAGGCCGCACCGATGACCCTGTTCCACTCCGCCTGAACCGCTTCGTAAAACCTATTTTAGGCTCTTAACGGCAAGAAGGCTGAGGGAAAAGTCCCCCTGTCGCTTCCTGGGCTATACTGGGATCGGCTCTAGATCACGATGATTTTGGATTGAATCAATCCAAAATCATAAACGTGATCGATTCCTATAACTTAGAGCGGGATAGGCAGATAAGTTTACGCAATCTGCATGAACTTGATTGCGCCGGAAAACCGGTTTCCACTTTTCCTCATCCCGCTCTTGGGCAAATTTCATCTGAGCGTTCGCCGCTCTATTGCCCGGGGCCGATCGAGATATAGCGGCCCGGATGGTGATCGAGCGCGTTCGGCACCCAGCCGCGCAGGCGCTTCGACACGAGATTGCGCGAGCGGGCGAAGAGCAGGACGAGATAGGGCTGCTGCTCGAGCAGTAAAGCTTCCGCTTTGTGCAGCAGGGTGATGCGGGCAGCGCCAGCCGATTCTGCGGCCTCTCGCATCAAAGCATCATAGGTCGGATCGGAAAAATGCGCCGTGTTGAGGCCGGGATTGTCGCTTTCCGCCAGGAATAGATAATTTTGGGCATCCGCATAATCGGCGAACCAGC
>DAIESR010000545.1 GCA_027346205.1 Beijerinckiaceae bacterium | reverse complement strand
CCGCGGTCCATGAAGCGGTAGCGAAACAGGCCGGCGTCGGCAATGTCTGGTCGCTGGAGACCCTACGGCGCTGGCTTGCGGAACAGGCGGGCAAATCCGATGTCGCCACACTGAAGCTATACGTCAATATGCTGCCCAATTATCTCGTCCGCCGCTTCATCTCGGCCGATCAACAGGCAGTAATCGTCGAAGGACGCGTTCCGGATGTCGATTCGAGCCAGCTTCTGCCTGTCGTCGACTCGCTCGATAAGGCCCTGAGCAAAGTGCGCGCCGAACACAAGGGCTATGAGATCGCCGTAACCGGCCTTGCGGTGATTGCGGCGCGCAACAGCTCGAGGATGATCGAGCAATTGAACCATGGGCTTACGATCGAAATCATTTTCGTGGCGGCTTTCATCGGCGCCGCCTTCCGCTCGCCGCTCGTGATGCTCGCGAGCATCATGCCGGCGATCTTCCCGGTCTTTGCCTCCGGCGCCCTGCTTTTGGCGACGGGCATGGGTTTGCAATTCGCCAGTGTCGTCGCCTTGACAGTTTCCTTTGGCCTCGGCCTCAGCGCGACAATCCATTTCCTAAACCGTCTGCGGCTCGAACATCGGCGCGACGAGGACCCGGCGATCGGCGTCGAGCGCGCGACCGTGCTGGTCGGCCCGGCCGTCATCCTGACCTCGATCGTGCTCGCTTGCGGCTTGTTCGTGACGGTCTTTTCCAATCTCCCGTCTTTGCGTCTCTTCGGCTGGCTGAGTGCCTTCGCCATACTCATGGCGCTGGTCGCCGATCTCACGATTCTGCGGCCGACGATCATGCTGCTCTATCGCTGGAGCAGACACAGACGTGGCCCCGATACGGCTCGGCTCGGTACGGGATGAGACGAACTCATGCGCGGCCCATGATCGCGAGCCATCACGTTCCGCGCAAATTGCAATAAAGAAAGACGGCGCCGACGTGATCAACTCCGTCTCAGCACAACCGATACGTCGGCGACATCGGTGGCGCCTTGCGGCCTGATGGTGACATATTGCGAACGGTCATGCACGGCCAGCGACAGGCCCGCTGAGAATGCAACGCCCATGACGGTTGCGCGAATGACCCCGTCCCCGACATGGCCGCTGACACTGCCCGTCACATTACGGCTCGTCTCGGTCCAACTGCCGGAAACTTCGCTGCCCTGCGCGCGGACTTCGCTGTTCACATTAAACTTATAGCTTTCGCTTGCGCAGACGAGATTCTGCGTAAGAACCGTGCCGGCGCTGGCGACGGAATAGCGGACGCGGCAGCGAATTCGTTCGCGCGTCCCGTTCGACATGGTAATCGTGCCCCCGCCCGACCAAGCTCCGACGAACTCTCCGAAGGGCCCTGCCGCGCGCGCCTGTGCGGGAATTGGTGATGCCGGTATAGAAGAAACAACCGCCAGCGCTGCCGCAAAGGCAAAAGATTTATGACTGAAAGAATGCAGCAGCATGAATGTCTCGAGCCTCCGTCCTTCAGTCCATCGCATTTCTGCGCGGCTCCGCTCCAGAGCATGTTTCGGAAAAGTTAGCTCAACTTTTCCGATATTTTGAGCAGCGGAAATGTCCGATGCCTCATTGAGGATATGCTCTAGATCGACCACGAACGATACCCATGGACTTGAACGCCGCCCATATGGACAGCGAATACTAATTAGCTAACTTACCACTGATCTCAATCTTTCCGTAGTGCCATTCGGCACAGCGCATATGGTACATGCGGACAACTGCGAATATGCATTGGAACCCATCCTGTCATGATGAGCAATCGCGCGTCAGTCAAATCGATCCATGACCTGCTACAGATCATGGATCTGTAGCAGGTCGCCTCATCCTAAAATTATGACAGGTTGATCGACTGCAGCACATGCTTGATAATTAGAGCTGTATAGACTTCAGCCCTACTCTGGCTTCGAGCCGCCGGCAATGCTCGATCGTCCTGCTTCCTCCTGCAACGTGGCCAAACGCGGATCGAAGAAAACTTTGATTCGTGCAGCGAGCGTGTCACGCACTGAACGATAGGCGTCGAGCACACGATCGCGTGAACCTTCGATGACAGAAGGATCGAGCGTCGGCCAATAGACGACATCCGTTGCCAAGGTGCGGGTGAATTCGAGAGCCTTGTGATGCGCTTCCGGCGAGAGGGTCAAGATGAGATCGAAGCTTGCATCTTCGAGATCCGCGAAAGTGTGCGGGCGATGGCTGCTTATGTCGATACCGACTTCATCCATCACCGCAACGGCGATGGGATCGAGTTCGCCAGATCGCACGCCAGCCGAGGCGAAATAGACGCTGCGCCCGAAATAGTGCCGGCCGAAAGCCTCGGCCATGGGCGAGCGCAGGCAATTTTCCGAACAGGCGAAGAGAACGGCTTGCGGGCGCCTGCGAAGCGCCCGTTGCCATTGCGAAATACTGTCGGTATCGCCAGCCGCCACCGGCTCAACCCTTCCAGTGCAGCGCCGTCACGAGTGTGAAAATGCGCCGCGCCGTGTCGAGATCGCATTCGATCTTACCCTTCAGACGTTCCAACAGGAGCTGCGCGGCTTCATTGTGGACAGCGCGCCGTCCCATGTCGATGGCTTCGATCTGTGCCCGCGTTGCTGAGCGGATCGCCGCATAATAGCTTTCGCAAACCAGAAAATAGTCCTTCAACAGGCTGCGGAAGGGCGTCAAAGACAGAATGTGAACGGCAAAGGTCTCACCTTTTTCGTTGCAGACTTCCAAGGCGAGCTTGGCATCGTGGAGCGCAATCCTCAGCATATAGGGGCCGGCGTCCAGGTCGGGCAGCCCGAAACTATTCTCCTCGATCAGATCATAGATGGCGATCTGCCGCTCGTGTTCCTGATCCGACGTGCCGCGACCGATCGAAGCCTCGTCGAGCGTCACCGACACGAGACGATTGCGCCGGCTCGGCTCGTCTGCAGTCATGACGTCATGAGGCCCAGACGTAGAGCAACGGAACGGGCATGGGCGTCGAGCCCTTCCGCCTTGCCGAGCGCGACGGCAGCCGGCCCGAGCGCCGCGAGACTTGCCGGCCCGCATTTGAGGATCGATGTGCGTTTCATGAAGTCAAGAACGCTCAAACCGGAGGAAAAACGGGCGGAACGCGCGGTCGGGAGCACATGATTGGAGCCGCCTATATAATCGCCGATCGCCTCCGGCGTGTACCCTCCGATGAAGATTGCGCCCGCATTGCGGACACGCGCGGCGAGCGCATCGGCATCGCCGGCGATGATTTCGAGATGTTCCGGCGCAAGCCGGTCCGCGAGCGGCAATGCCGCGGCGAGTTCGGACACGATGATGATCGCGCCAAAATCCTGCCAGCTCGCGCCTGCGATTTCTCTGCGCGGCAAAACCGCCAATTGTCGTTCCAGCGAGGCTTCGACCTCAGCGGCCAATGCGGTGCTATCCGTGATCAATATGGATTGCGCAGCCCGGTCATGTTCCACCTGAGCCAGGAGATCAGCTGCGATCCATTGCGGATTGGCGCTCGCATCGGCAATGATCAGAACTTCGGACGGGCCGGCGATCATGTCGATCCCAACCGTACCGAACACCCGCCTTTTGGCAGCGGCGACATAGGCATTGCCGGGCCCGACGATCTTAGCGACCGGGGCAATGCTTTGCGTTCCATACGCGAGAGCTGCCACGGCCTGGGCACCACCAACACGATAGATCTCATCCACACCGGCAAGCTCGGCCGCCGCGAGAACAAGAGGATCGATGCGGCCGCCGGGAGCTGGCACGACCATCACGAGCCTCTGGACGCCCGCGACTTTCGCAGGCGCGGCATTCATGAGCACGGAAGAAGGATAGCTCGCGGTGCCGCCCGGCACATAGAGGCCCACCGCCTCGATCGGCAACCAGCGCCAGCCAAGCTCGACCCCGAGCGCATCAGTGAACAACACATCTTGCGGCCGCTGCCTCTCATGAAAATCGGTGATCCGTTGATGCGCGAGGCGCAAGGCCGCCAGGGCCTCGGGGGCCACCGCGGCCCTTGCCGCAGCAATCTCATTGGCGGATACGGCGAGGCCCAATTGTGCAAGATCAACATGATCGAAAGTCCGCGAATAATCGATCAGCGCCGCGTCACCACGGGCGACCACGTCAGCAATGATCTTCTGCACCACGTGGTCGACATCTTCCGCCGTCTCCCGCTTCATGGCGAGCAGAGCCTCGAACGAAGCGGCGAAGTCCTGGGCTTTGCCATCGAGCCTCAACGGCATGAAATCTTCTCCTTCCTAGGCTTAGCCTGACTTGGCTTGCTTCAGGCTTAGCTTAGCCTGGTTTGGCTTGGACAATGCCTTTCGGCAATGGCCGGCCCGGGCCGCTGCGGCGCAAGGCCACGCAGCAAATCCGGCCGACTGGACCATGCGGTCACGGATTTCCGTCGCAGACCGAGCCAACAACGAGCGGGCACGTCGAAGAAGCAGTCCGGCTCGAACCGCCCGCCCGGCTGCGGCCACGACCCGGCATCCTACCCATGGACGGAAGGAGATCGGCCGGCGTGGTCCAATTCCCCTTCCGCAGCTCTCTGTTAGCCATGCTGGAGCGGCAAGGCAATCGCATCATCCCAACAAGACGGATTTGACGCCGAACAAGAGCTTTCATAGCAAAAGCCGGTGGTTTTCGCCGATTGGAACCCCGCTGCCTTTGATTTGAAACCATTTGTCGCGGTGGGCGGCATGCGTCGACCACCCTCGATCGGCGCTGCTTCAGAGCAGCCGCTCGATCTCGGGCTCGATGTCCGAAGGCTTCGTTGTCGGGGCGAACCTGCCCGTCACCAGCCCTTGGCGGTCGACAAGAAATTTGGTGAAATTCCATTTGATCGGCTCAGTTCCAAGCACACCCTTTTGCTCGGTCTTCAAAAACTCATAGAGCGGATGCGCCTGGCCGCCATTGACGTCGATCTTGTCGAACATAGGAAAGGTCACGTCATAGGTTCGCGTGCAGAATTGCGCGATCTCGGCCGCATCGCCCGGCTCCTGGCTGCCAAACTGATTGCAAGGAAAGCCGAGAACGGCAAAGCCCTTCGGCGAATATTTGCGATATAGCGCCTCGAGCCCCTCATATTGCGGAGTGAACCCGCATTTGCTCGCGACATTCACGATAAGCAAAACCGTGCCGCGAAACGCTTCGAGCGCCATATCTTCGCCGCCCAATTTCTTTGCAGAAAAATCATAGACTACGCTCATGACTTACCTCGCATAGGCCAAAGGAAGGCGGCAATCGTTGCCATCGCTCGGTCGCCAAAACGGCGTTCAAACCAGCCATCCTTCAGTTTTGTCCCGGATTTCGATCTCTCTAATGTTTCTTCTAAAGCAGTTTTCCGGGCATGTGAATTCGAAACGGTGCGGCCCGCACTTTCCCGCCATAAAAGCTGCGTCGGCGAGCTGAAACAAAAAAAAAGCCCCTGCCCCGCGAACGGGACAGGGGCACCATAGAGCACGCGATCGGTGTCGCATCAGACACTTTATGTAACGGCCGCACCGGCCTCATTCAATTGGAACTGCAGCACATCGATTTTGGCTTCGAGCTTGTCAATGTGATCGCGCAAATCCCGGATCGTCTTTTCGTAAATATCGATTTTCTTTTCGAGCTGGACGACGTCCATCCGCAATTCGCCGATGGTCCTCTCATAAGTCTCGATCAAGACCGCGATGCGCGCATCGACGGCCGCTGCGAGCATCGGCTGTCGGTTGATCAAGGCTACGACGATCGTCGAGACTGCACCGATGAGCGTGCCGGAAAGGCCAATCGCAACTGTGATCCAAATTCCATCCGACATGAATTTAAGCCTTTCCTCCACAAACCACTTTGAGCATGCGCCCTTTCGCACGCGCCTCAGCCTCCTCCGCAACGACGGATTGCTTGGCCATGGCGCGGATCGTCGGTTGAACCTTGACGCTGATCACATCATCGGCAGCACCCTCGGTGCACGCCGGCGGCGGCATGCCGAACGCGCAATTCAGAATGACGGCTTCGATCATGACTGTTCCTATTTACGATTGAGCCATTGCGTCACATTGGTGGCACCCACATGCACCGCCTGAATCAGAAAGAAACTCGATACGATCGCCCATTCGTAGGTGTCGTAAGGAGCCGGCAGTTTCGGCACACCGAAGACGGGATGACCAAGAATGCCGGGGGCAGCGAGGATCGTGTCGATGAAGACAAGGCCGAAGTGGATCGCCGCCGGCAAGCCCGCGATCCACATCACGGCGCGATTGATCCAATGGCCATAGACTTGCACCTTCAACACCTGCAATTGGATGTCGGCTGAAAGCGCTTGCGTCATCACTTGCGCATCGGCGCGTGCGGCAGCCTCGAAACCAGCCTCGCCGGTTTGCAATGCAGTCTGCTTGTAATTGACCCAAGCATTGACGAAAGGCGTAATGATATTGCCGAGCAGCGTGTTCAAGATCGGCAGGATCATAGCAAGCATGGAGACCTCTCAGAAGATCATCGGTAGAACAAAAAAAGCGGGAGTGCCGCCGCGCAGAGCGGCGTCAGTTGCCACCAGCATCGTCGTTTCTCGGCACGGTCTCGGCCGCGCTCTTCATTTCATAGACATGCACAATGGCTGTGAGCAGCATGATGGCAGCCGTGATCTTCGCCACCATCGCCGAATCGAAAAAGGCGTCCCATTTGACGCCGGTTAGCTTGTCGAGCAGGTCCGGGAGTCCGGCGAAGACGGCAGTCGCCATTGCGATCACTGTCGTCCACATCCCTTTCAGCCACAGCCTGACATTGGTCCAGAAAGGCTTGGTCGCGGCATCGAGCTGATCGAGAATGCCGGATGTGTAGTGATAGGCCTTGAGCGTCGGACGGATCAGCGCAAGCCATACGAATAGGATGGTCGCCAGCTCGAATATCGGCCAGAACAAGACGGAATGCATGACGGCAAGCGGCAGCGCGCCGATCGCGTAGAGCAGCGACATATTTATCTCCGTTTAGATGAAAGAGAATCGTCTATTTCTTTAGCGCGGATGCTTTTGCAGGCGCCGCATTCAGCGATGATGCAGCGCTCGCTGCATGAGCCGATGCGGCCCGCTTCTTGAGACCTAGGGCGGCATTCCAGATGACAAGCGCTGCGACTACAGAGACAATGACGCCGGCAACGATCGACCACCACAAAACAACATGCACCGCATGCGCGGCGATCAACGCACTAGGCGCGGCGACGGCGATCACACCGGCCGTCGCGCGATGCGCCCTCGCCGATGCATCCGCGGCCTTCGCAACAGCGTGGTTCCTGCTGGCCGCATCAAGCGGCTCCGGCGCCGGCTGGGCCTCATCCTTCGCATGCGCATAGGCTCCGGCGAGTCTGGTCGCATAATCGTTCTTGCGCCAGCTCGGGCCGTTATAGCTCCGCGCAAAGGCCACCCAATCATGCCGGTCCAGCGCTGGTTCGAGCCCGTTCTTATGGAGGAACTTGGCAAGGGCGAGAAGCTGGGCGTCCTCCGATTCGACGAAATCTGCAACCATGTCTTCGACATCGGTATAGCCGGCGGCTTTATAATTAAGGCCAAGGATTTGTGGCGCCCCCCATGAGGCCGCCTGCAATGCGCAATCCTCATCGATCGCCATGGCAACTTCAAGCCGAGGATATTGCTCGCTCTGGCGGCCATAAGGGATTTCACCCCAATGTTTTGCCGCAAGGCCGGCGCGCACGCCTTTCGCAAGCTTGGTCTTGTCACCCAGCTGGGCGAGCAGCTTATAGAATTTGGCCGGTTCGAAGAGGAGTGTCGGCCGCCCTTCTGGATCAAACCCGGACTTTCCGGATTCGACCGCAATGACAGCTTCGAGCGCCGCTTCTTCACAGCCCGCGAGCTGCGCCGCGCGGGCTATTCCATCCGGCGTGCGCCTGCGCGCCGCCCCTTTGAAAGCGAGCATTGTTGTCTCCGTTTGACCAAAGGGGAGAGTTGCGGTGGCGCGCCGCATCGCTGGCGATCCA
>DAIESR010000535.1 GCA_027346205.1 Beijerinckiaceae bacterium | reverse complement strand
GCCCCAAGCTCGCGAGGCCTGTGGTGAAGCGAGAAGCTCGGCGCGTTTGAGTCATCGAACTGTCCTGCGTTCGAGCATGTCCTGAAGAATCATCTCACGCTGGCCATCGGGACATGCACTGATGATCTGATCGCGAGCCTTTTTTGGACATCTGATCCGGTCCGCGAACATGCCCCGGTATTGCCTGCTCGAAGCTCGGTCACCAAATTCGACCCGGTTCAGCGGGCCTCTCTCTTTGATTTTTTCGTTCCAGCCTTCACGCCGGAAGCTGCCTATCCTGGGCGGTTTTTCCGTTAAAATAGCGTCAACGGCGCCGTGCTCGGGGCAGGATGGTCGTCCGGGCATGGCAGCAACTGCCCTACGCCCATCACAATGTGTGCCAGCCCTTGCGCATCTGAACTCAACCGTTATGTCTGTTCCGTCAAGCTGGCCGTGCGGGCAGATTCCGAAGTCGGGCTTCGAGCTTCGATACAGAGTGCCGGAAAATAAGGCGTCGGTTAGGCAAAGAGAGAAGGAAAGCCGAGATGGGCAAGAAGGCCGCTTTCAGGGGCTCGATCACTGCTTTGGTGACGCCGTTCAGAGCGGGAAAATTCGACGAGGCGGGATTTCGGGCCTTCGTCGATTGGCAGATTACGAATGGAACGCACGGACTCGTCCCTGTTGGTACGACAGGCGAGAGCGCGACCCTTTCCCATTCCGAGCACCGCTATGTCGTCGAAACCTGTGTCGCCGAGGCGAAGGGGCGCGTGCCTGTCATCGCCGGTGCGGGCTCGAACAACACGCAAGAGGCGATCGATCTTGCCGTTCATGCCGAAAAGGCTGGCGCCGATGGGCTTCTCGTCGTGACGCCCTATTACAATAAGCCGTCGCAGGAGGGCATGTACCGCCATTTCAAGGCGATCAATGATGCGGTCGGAATTCCGATCATCATCTATAATATCCCGCCGCGTTCCGTGGTCGACATGTCGGTCGACACGATGAAGCGGCTGTTCGAATTGAAGAACATCGCAGGCGTCAAGGATGCGACTGGCAATCTTGCGCGCACCGCTCTGCAGCGCCATGTGTTAGGTCCGGATTTCATCCAATTGTCTGGCGAGGACATGACGGCCCTGGCACTGATGGCGCATGGCGGCGAAGGATGTATTTCGGTCACTTCCAATGTCGCGCCGCGGATTTGCGCCGATATGCAGGACGCCTGCCTGAAAGGAGATTTTGCCGCTGCCTTGAAAATCCAGGACCGGCTGACGCCCTTGCATGCGGCGCTCTTCGTCGATCCCAATCCCGCCGGGCCGAAATTCGCGCTTTCGCTTCTCGGCAAGATCGTCGATGAACTGCGGTTGCCGATGCTTTCGGCCTCGGAGAATGCGCAGACGGCAATCAAATCTGCGATGGTGCATGCCGGTCTGCTGCCGGCCTGAGCCACCTGAACGCGGAATTTATCTGAAGCATTCGAAGGAAGGGCGGGGCGCAGCTCCGGCCTTTACGGGGTTCAAGGCTTGGCCGCAAAACAAGACAGCAATTTCAAGGTCGCCGCGGAAAATCGCCGGGCGCGCTTCGATTACGAGATCGGCGAGACTTTCGAGGCCGGGCTGATGCTCACCGGCACGGAGGTGAAGGCACTGCGTACCGGGAAGGCGACGATCGCGGAAAGCTATGCGCATGTCGACAAGGCTGGCGAAGTCTTTCTTGTCAACGCCAATATTCCCGAATATCTGCAGGCCAATCGCTTCAACCACGAGCCGAAGCGCCCGCGCAAACTGCTGTTGAAGGCGAAGGAGATCGCGCGGCTCGCCAAGGCGATCGAGCGTGAGGGGATGACCATCGTGCCGTTGAAAATCTATTTCAACGAACGTGGCCGGGCCAAGATCCAATTGGCGCTTGGGCGCGGCAAGAAGCTCCACGATAAGCGCGAGACGGAGAAACTGCGCGACTGGAACAAGGAGAAGGGTCGGCTGCTCCGCGCCAGAGGCTGACGCACGCGGCGCCTCAACTTCTTCGTGGGCTTGTTAAGCTGATATGCTGCTGCGCTTTGGCGAAGACCTCGTGGAACATGGCGGCGGTCAACACGCCCGTATTGGTGTTGTAGCGCGAGCAATGATAGCTGTCGATAAGGGTAAGGCGAAAGCCGCCGGTCTCAGCGAGGACATGTTCGCGGCCATGTGCGAAGGGCAGGTCCGCGAGCTTGCGGCCGAGTGCGCGCACGATTGACTCATGCGCGATCCGCCCGAGTGCGACGATGGCCAAGAGATTTGGAAGACTCTTTATCGTCGCTTCGAGAAATGAGCGGCAGGTCGTGATCTCCGCGGGCGTCGGCTTGTTCTGCGGCGGCACGCAACGCACCGCATTGGTGATGGCGCAGCCGACGAGGCGGAGTCCGTCGTCGGCATGCTGCGCATATGTGCCCTCGGCGAGGCCGCAGGCGAGCAATGTCTCGTAGAGCAGATCTCCGGCAAAATCACCTGTGAATGGCCGGCCGGTTCGATTGGCGCCGCGCAGCCCAGGCGCCAGACCGACGATCAGCAGCCGCGCATCGGTCCCGCTGAAATTGGTGACGGGCGCATTGTGCCAATCGTCATGCTCCACTCGTATGTCCTCTCGGAACGCGACGAGGCGCGGGCATAACTGACACTCGGGCAGTGGGTCCGCCGAGGCGGCAACCATCTTACCGGCGGCCTTAGCTCGAACGGAGCGTGGCAAGACCAGAAGCTCCGACGCTTAATCGTCGATGAAGTCTTGTTCATATCCGCCGGAGCCGCTCGCAACCGGGCGACGCTCCTGATATTTCTGTGGGCGATCCCCACGTTCATTCGGATCGCGGCCGATCTTGGCAGCGAGATGCACGAGATCGATGAACTCATCCGCCTGACGGCGCAATTCATCGGCCACCATCGCCGGCTGCGTCGCATTGGTCGAAACCACCGACACGCGCACACCTTTGCGCTGTACAGCTTCGACAAGAGAGCGGAAATCGCCGTCGCCGGAGAACAACACGATGTGGTCGAGATGCTCGGCCATTTCCATCGCGTCCACCGCGAGTTCGATGTCCATATTGCCCTTCACTTTGCGGCGACCGAGCGAATCGATGAATTCCTTCGTGGGCTTGGTGACAACGGAATAGCCGTTGTAATCGAGCCAATCGATCAACGGCCGAATCGAGGAATATTCCTGATCCTCTACCAGAGCCGTGTAATAAAATGCCCGGATGAGTTTGCCCTTGCTTTGAAATTCCTTCAGCAAGCGCTTGTAATCAATATCGAAGCCCAAGGACTTTGCCGTCGCGTAAAGATTTGCACCATCGATGAATAGAGCAATGCGTTCCTGATCAGCCATCAACGTTTCTCTGAGTTTCCCAGTTAAAGTCTGGTTTGTTAATCGTAAGCGCAGGAGGTCGCCTAAAAGGCTCAAACACCTTATCGTAGCGGCGTAACGTCTCCCCCAGCGTCGTGTGCGGAGATCTTGATCTATCCTCGCCAATCGTCGTTATGTGGCGTCTATTGCTGCCGCGTCAAGGGCAGCCCCTTGAAATCAAGATTAAAAATCCGACATAGAATAGACTCACTTGCTTGAACGATTCATAGAGTGTGGCGCTACGAGCTTTATTTGGCTTATAAAGCGTGAATGATCATCGATTTTATAGCTTGTTGAACGTTTGTAGGCTTTGTAGAAGCGCTTTGAAACGCCCGTACACACGTTATTTTTACCGAATGCAACCGCAGGAGTGTCGACCGCATGGCACGCGTCACAGTTGAAGACTGCATCGACAAAGTTGAAAATCGCTTCGAGTTGGTGCTCATTGCAGCTCATCGCGCCCGCATGATCGCGTCGGGCGCGCAGATCATGGTCGATCGCGATAACGATAAGAATGCGGTCGTCGCGTTGCGCGAGATCGCCGATACGACTCTGTCGCCGGAAGACCTAAAGGAAGATTTCATCCATTCTCTGCAGAAACATGTGGAAGTCGATGAGCCCGAGGCGGAAGCTGTGCCGGCTCTGACGCCTGCCATGGATAAGAGCGTGTCCGATGCTTTGGGCGATGTCCAATTCGATCGCATGACTGAAGAGGATCTTCTGCGCGGGCTCGAAGGCCTTGTCCCACCGGCTGCGACCGAGGATGACGGCGAGTAAGGCGGCGGTGAGCACAGGAGGCGCAAACGCAGCGCCGCCTGTGCTCTGCGGTATCCGGCGCAAAACGCCTGACCAAATGCCAGACATGGTCGCATCTGCCATGTATGATTCGATCATGAATGACCAGATCTGAATAGCTGGATATAAAAGGGCCATCTCGCCGGCCTCTTCGTCTGCGGCTTCTGGCCAGCTTGCACCCATTTAACTTACTCCCATGGCGGCATCCTTTCCGCGACGCTTATCCCGGTATGGCGCTTTCGTCCTATGCCTCCGATGAGGCGTTTCGCGATGGGACGGATCGCTGGTGCTTCGCGCCAAGGTTCGCGGCAACTTTGCGGGCCGAGTAGGCGGGATCGGCGCAAATGAGCTGCCAAATGAGCTGCAATGAGCCGAAGGCTGCTATCGGATTGAAGGCCGATGGTGGATAGAATATCGGGTCCAACCGTGACAATGTGGCGGCGGATGGGAGGACGTGCATCGGCCTCCCTTCGCCATCCCTCGTGCAGAAATCGCCACCGACCATGATGCGGCAATATGAACTCGTCGATCGGGTTCGTCGCTACAATCCGAATGTCGACGAAGACTTGCTCGACCGTGCTTATGTCTATGCGATGAAGGCGCATGGCACGCAGAAGCGCGCCTCGGGCGATCCGTATTTTTCGCATCCCCTGGAAGTCGCGGCGATCTTGACCGAACTCAAGCTCGATGATGCGACGATTGTCGCTGGCGTTCTCCACGACACGATCGAAGATACGGCTTCGACCAGAGAAGAGATCGACCGGCTTTTTGGTCCTGGCATCGGGCAGCTCGTCGACGGCCTTACCAAGCTCAAGAGACTCGATCTCGTCTCCAAGCGCGCGGTCCAGGCGGAAAACTTCCGCAAATTGCTGCTTGCCATTGCCGATGACGTGCGTGTCCTGCTCGTCAAATTGGCTGATCGTCTTCACAATATGCGGACGCTGCATTTCGTACCGAGCGAGAAACGGGAGCGCATCGCCCAGGAGACGCTCGACATCTATGCGCCTCTGGCAGGCCGCATGGGCATGCAGAACATTCGCGACGAGCTTGAGGAGCTTGCTTTTCGTCATCTGATGCCCGAGGCGAGCCAGATGATCAAGGCGAAGCTCGAGGAGCTGCGCAAGAAGAATGGCAAGATTATCG
>DAIESR010000523.1 GCA_027346205.1 Beijerinckiaceae bacterium | reverse complement strand
CTCGATTTCAATCTTTGGACCTTCAATTCGCGGGTTTTTCCCGGCATCGATCCGCTCGTCGCCGGCCTTGGCGACAAGCTGCGGATCAGGTTCGGCAATCTCACCATGACCAACCACCCGATCCATATTCACGGCACGAGCTTCCATGTCTCGGGCACGGACGGCGGCTGGGTTGATGAAAAAGCATGGTGGCCCGAGGCCACGGTCGACTGTGCGGTCGGCCAGATGCGCGCCATCGAGTTCATCGCCAATAATCCTGGCGATTGGGCGATGCACTGTCATAAGGCGCATCACACGATGAATGCGATGGGCCATCAGGTCCGCAATTACATCGGCGTCGACATGAAGAAGACGGCGAAAGCGATCGCCAAGGTCGCGCCGGGCTATATGCCCATGGGCTCGACGGGGATGAGCGAGATGGCGGCCATGGAAATGCCGCTGCCCGACAACACTTTGCCGATGATGACGGGCGATGGGCAGTTCGGTCCCATTGAAATGGGCGGCATGTTCACAGTCTTGAAGATCAGGCCCGGCCTCGCGAAGGACGACTACAAAGACCCGGGCTCGTACCAGAACCCCAAGGGCACGGTCGCTTACGAATGGAAGGGAGACACGCCGCCTGAGCCGCCTAAAGCGACGACGGCGCCGGTGCAAGGAACAGAATATCATGTCGTCGACCCGCGCCGTTCTGGGCGCGTGCCCGTTCATGACTAGTATCGGGGATCTATGATACGTCGCATTTATTGGACGTATCCGCTTTTCATCTTTGAACCCGGTCAGTGTCTGACTCGTGGTTCAATGACGGCGGATACTAGGGCATGTCCCGACAAAGGACATGCTCTATCTATTTGGAATCGATTACGTTCATGACTTTGGATTGATTCAGTCCAAAGTCATGAACGTGATCTAATGCAACGAAAGGAACATCGAGATGCGTTTGAACAACCCGCCGGCAGCGGTAAAGCGTTTCGCAGTGGTATTTGGTCTCACAGCGGCATTTGCCATGAGCCAGCCCGTACAGGCACGTGAGCATGAGCATGAACAGGAGCATGAACATGAACATGAGAGTTTCGCCGTCGGTCAGCCAGGTGATCCGAGCAAGCCAGCGCGTGTCGTTAAGGTGATGATTCAAGAACATTCAGACGGCAGCATGGGTTTTACTCCGAACGCGCTGGCCGTGAAGAGAGGCGAACAGGTTCGCTTCGAAATCAGCAACACGGGCAAGTCGACGCATGAATTCATACTCGACACTCAGGCGGACAATGCCAAGCACAAGGCCGAAATGGCGAAGAATCCGGAGATGGAGCATGACGATCCAAACATGAAGACATTGGCCCCTGGAAAGTCGACTGAGATCCTTTGGCGTTTTTCAAAGCCTGGAACATTTGAGTTCGCCTGCCTGATCCCCGGTCATTACGAAGCGGGCATGCATGGCACGGTGATGGTGAAATAAACCGCTCTCCTGTTTCGATGATGGAGGTAAGGATGAAGCTCACATCAATGATTTTCCTGAGCACGCTCAGCGCTCTTGCGGTCGTGCCACATGCTTTCGCGACGGAGCCTTATGCCGGCGAGGTGAAGAAGGTCGATGAAGCGCAAGGCAAGGTCACCCTCAAGCATGGGCCGATCAAGAAGTTCGACATGGATGAGGGCATGACGATGATCTACCGCGTTGCCGATCCTTCGATGTTGAAGGGCCTCAAAGCTGGCGACCGGATCAGGTTCGACACTGAAAAACTGAACGGGCATTTTACGATCACGAAAATCGAAAAAGCCAAATAGCGGCGGGGTTTTGCGGCTATACTCGTCAGCGACCTGCCAGGGCATGAGGCTTTGGTCGCTGACGGAAGGGACTACTCGGCTGGCGCTTTGAAGCTCGTGAATTTGGGCGCTGCGGGCATTGCAGTCGTTGCGACCAAGGCATCAGGCGTGACAGATGGACGGTTCTCCGCGATCCGTGCCCAGGCAGGCCGTTCGAACAGGAAGCGCCCATAGCCGATCCTCTGCACCAGGAAATAAAGCAAAACTGGCGTGGTGATCGACACGACGAGAACAGCGAAGCTCAGCCCACCCGTGTCGGTGATGAAACCCGTCTTCAACGCGAAGGCGCGAAACAGCGACATCGGAATGGTGAAGGCGACATAGACGACGAGCGAATGCTCGCCGAGCCATCTCAACCAGTTCATGAAATGGAGCTTCAAGAGAAGCCCACCGATGATGCAGAGCGCCAGCGCACCCATGACCGCGAGCACAAAATGCAACGGGGGCAGAGCGGCGAGCCCCATTTGCGTGCGGCTCGGTAGAATCGCATGGCCCGGCGAAAAGACGAGAAGCCAGTCGGTCAAGGCCCATACCGCAAGGCCGGCGAGCGCCCATGCGAGATGTTCGTTGGTCCATGCGACGATGCGAAAAACCAGCGGCGCGGCGACAAATCCGACATAGAAGAAAGCGAAATAGGCCGCAAATTGCGTCACGACATAGCTAGGCGCCTCGATCTGGGCCATTTGCAGCAGAGCCGCCAGGGGAATGACGACATAGGCGGGCACTTTCCATTGCCACAAGAGCTTGGCGGTCAGGCCGAAAATGCCGAGCATATAGATGAACCAGAGCACGCCATAAGGCTCGACTATGGCGAGGCCGAGTTGCTGCATCATATCGATCGGTGCACGCGCGAAAATGCCGACCTTGAGGGCGAGCATGATGAAGGCCCAGACGGCATAGAAATAGAAATAATGAACGATGCGCTGATCGGCATAGCGGCGCCACGGCCGGTCGATCACCTGCGACAGAAACAGACCGGAGATGAGAAAGAACTCGGGCATGCGGAAGGGTGTCGCAAAGCCGATGACATAGTGCAGAAAACCAACGCCGCCGGTATATTCGCCGGTGTTGTATGCGGAGTACATCATCACGACGAGAATAATGGACAGGCCTTTTGCCATATCCACCCAAGGCATTCGTATGGATTTATTCATAGCGTAAACTTGACACTCTATAGTTAAATCAGTTCATTTTTATCTTTTTGTGGATGGGTAGCATAGCCTGCAATTGTCGCACAGGCGAGTTCTTGTCGCTTTGGTAAATAGATACTTGGGTGAATACTGGACTCCTGCTCCAACATATGTTCGTGGTCCCTTGTGCAGAGTTGTTCAGGGCACGACCATCACCGGCGTAGGTGCGAGACTGACCAGCTTCTGTGACGTGTTGACGAGCAGCAGGCCGGCGATGCTCCAACACATTGATTTTGAGCTTTTTCTTCTCGATCATATGATTCCATACGGTCGGAAAACGCTTTAACGTGGCGGACCGCTCATCTGATTGATCCCGATCAACCTTGGCTGGGCTTAAGTCGCGGGCCCTGCGCGCGCGCCAACGCAAGTGGATCGGTGAAATCCCTCCTGTTTGCCGCTCGTGCGCTTTGCCTACCCATTGCAATTGTGCGGGCGCTGATTAAAAGCGAGCCCGGCACAGTTTTAGGCGATAGTGCCGATTTAACGAGTTGGAGCGCGTTCGGACGATGACCGGATGTCTATTTTTCTGAACCTGCCCTCCATACTGGCCGTCGCCCGTCCGTCCTCCCGCCGAGCCCTATAGCCATGCGTCTTTCCCGCTATTTTCTGCCTATCCTGCGCGAAACGCCGAAGGAAGCCGAGATCGTCTCGCATCGCTTGATGCTGCGCGCCGGCATGATCCGGCAAGAGGCGGCGGGCATCTATGCCTGGTTGCCGCTCGGCTTCAAAGTGCTGCAGAAAGTAACGCAGATCGTGCGCGAGGAAATGGATCGGGCCGGTGCGATCGAGCTTCTGATGCCGACCTTGCAGCTCGCCGATCTTTGGCGCGAATCCGGCCGCTATGACGCCTACGGGCCGGAGATGCTGCGGATCACCGACCGGCATGAGCGCGAATTGCTCTACGGACCGACCAATGAAGACATGATCACCGAGATCTTCCGCGCTTATGTCAAAAGCTATCGCGAGCTGCCGAAGATCCTCTACCATATCCAATGGAAATTCCGCGACGAGCAGCGGCCGCGCTTCGGCGTGATGCGCGGCCGCGAATTTCTGATGAAGGACGCCTATTCCTTCGATCTCGACGAGGCCGCGGCGCGGCGCTCCTATCGGCGCATGTTCGTCGCCTATCTGCGGATCTTTGCCCGCATGGGGCTGAAGGCCATTCCCATGCAGGCCGAGACGGGGCCGATCGGCGGCGATCTCAGCCATGAATTCATTATCTTGGCGGAGACCGGCGAATCGGGCGTCTATTGCAATGCCGATGTTCTCGATCTGCCGATTCCGGATGCTGGCATCGATTATAATAGCGATCTCGAGCCGATCGTGAAGGACTGGACGACGCTCTATGCCGCCACTGAGGATGTGCATGACGCCGTGCGATTCGAGCGCGAGACGCCGGAAGACAAGCGCATCAACAAGCGCGGCATGGAAGTCGGGCAGGTGTTCTATTTCGGTGACAAATATTCGACGCCGATGAAATCACTGATCGCTGGGCCCGATGGCGTCGAGCGCCCCTTCATGGGCGGATCTTATGGCGTCGGCGTCTCTCGCCTCGTCGGCGCCTTGATTGAGGCCAATCATGACGAGGCTGGAATCATCTGGCCGGAGGAGGTGGCGCCGTTCCGCGTTGGGATCGCCAATCTGAAGGTCGGCGATGCGGCCACCGACGCGGCCTCCTTGCAGATCTATCAGGCGCTCGAAAAGGCGAAGATCGACGTGCTCTATGACGATACGGACGAGCGGCCTGGAGCGAAATTCGCCACTTTGGACATGATCGGATTGCCTTATCAGCTGATCATCGGACCGAAGGGGCTCGCAGCGGGGACCGTTGAAATCAAGACCCGCGCGACTGGAGCGCGCGAAAACCTGTCGATCGAGGCGGCGATCGCCAAGTTCACGGCTTGAGCCGGTTCGGAGAGAAAAGGACCATGCATTGACGGTGGCCAAGCGTCCCTTCGCTTTGTTCGAATGGATCATCGCAGCGCGCTATCTGCGCGCGCGACGTGCGGAAGGCTATGTTTCCGTTATCGCCGGCTTCTCCTTTTTCGGCATCATGCTTGGCGTTGCCACTTTGATCGTCGTCATGTCGGTCATGAACGGCTTCCATAAGGAGTTGCTCGACAAGATCGTCGGCATCAATGGCCATATCTTCCTGCAGGCGGCGGATTCGCCGCTCACCGATTACGACATCGTGGCCAAACGCGCCGCGAGCGTCCCCGGTGTCGATCTTGCCATTCCGATGGTCGAGGGCTCGGCTTTCGCCTCCTCTTCTTTTGCTCAAAATGGTGCCGGCGCGCTGGTGCGCGGCGTCTCGGGGGCTGACATCAAGCACCTGCCGGGCATTGCGGGCCATGTGAAAAGCGGTTCGCTTGACGGATTTGAGAACTCTGGTGGCGTCGCCATTGGCGCGCGGCTCGCGGAAAATCTCAATCTGCGCGTGGGCGACAAGATCAAGATCATCACCGCCGCGGGCGTGGAAACGCCTTTTGGTGTCGTGCCGCGCGTAAAATCCTATCCCGTCGTTGCGATATTTCAGATCGGCATGGCGGAATTCGACAGCATCTTCGTCTATCTGCCGCTGCCCGAGGCGCAGGCCTTTTTCAACAAGGACAAGCAGGCCAGCGTCATCGAAATCTTTCTGCATGATCCGGAGAAGATCGATGCCATGCGCGCAGCCATACAGGTGGCGGTGAAGCGGCCGGTCATCATGACCGACTGGCGCGAGCGCAACCGCACTTTCTTCGACGCGCTCAATGTCGAACGCAATGTCATGTTCATCATCCTCACGCTGATCGTGCTCGTCGCGGCGCTCAACATCATCTCCGGGCTCATCATGCTGGTGAAAGACAAGAGCCACGACATCGCGATCCTGCGCACCATGGGGGCGACGCGCGGGGCGATCATGCGGATTTTTCTGATCACCGGCGCATCGATCGGCATGGCTGGAACATTTGCCGGCTTTCTCCTAGGCCTTGCGGTTGCCGACAATGTCGAGACGATCCGGCAGCTCTTGAACCGACTTCTCCATGCCAATTTCTTCCCCGCTGAGCTCTATTTCCTGTCTCAGCTTCCTGCCATTGTCGATCCACGCGATGTCGCCTCTGTCGTCGGCATGACATTGATCCTGTCGATCTTGGCGACCATTTATCCGTCCTG
This sequence comes from Beijerinckiaceae bacterium, assembly GCA_027346205.1. GTDB lineage: Bacteria > Pseudomonadota > Alphaproteobacteria > Rhizobiales > Beijerinckiaceae > Methylovirgula. The sequence continues at coordinate 784 of DAIESR010000523.1, read as the reverse complement.
GCGCGCGGCGCGGCTCGATCCCGTCGAAGCGCTGCGTTACGAGTGATATGACGCAACCCGTTCTTCAGCTTGCCCAGGTGGCACGTCGCTACAAACAGGGAGCGACCTCCCTCAGCGTGCTGCGCGGCGCCGATTTTGCGCTTTTTCCCGGACAATCGGTTGCGCTCGTTGCGCAATCTGGCACAGGCAAGTCGACGCTTCTTCACATCGCCGGCCTGCTGGAGCGGCCGGACGAGGGAGAAGTCTATATTGGGACGCAGCCGACGGTGCACATGCCAGACGATATGCGCACGGCTTTGCGGCGCGATGCCATCGGCTTCGTCTACCAGTTTCATCATTTGCTGCCCGAATTTTCGGCGCTGGAAAATGTGATGTTGCCGCAGATGATCAGTGGTCTTTCACGCAAAGAGGCGCGGGAGCGGGCGGAGGAATTGCTCTCCTATCTCGGTCTCGCCGAGCGCGCAGCGCACAGGCCGGGGCAATTATCGGGTGGTGAACAGCAAAGGGTCGCGATCGCACGCGCCGTCGCCAATGCGCCGGGCATTCTGCTCGCCGATGAGCCGACCGGCAATCTCGATCCCGTGACCGCGGATCACGTCATCGGCGCGCTTGAGACATTGGTGGAGCAGACGGGCCTCGCCGTGCTTCTCGCGACCCACAATATGGATCTCGCGGCGCGGATGGACCGGCGCGTGACTCTGAAGGATGGGTGCGTCGCCGAAGTTACCTGACTTTGGTGCAGGGTGCTGCCGCCATAGGCGTCAAATGACATTGTTCGGGTCTT
>DAIESR010000391.1 GCA_027346205.1 Beijerinckiaceae bacterium | reverse complement strand
AATGAACGAGCCGCCGGCGTGAAGGGCAAGCGTATCGGCTCGAGTCATCACCGCAAAAGTGAAGCGCGCAAGTCTCGGATGCCTGCCCATGATGCGTCGAGAACCAATTAATAAACGCAGACCTTTGGCGCTTGGGGATCTGCCGATCGAGTTTCTCCCGTGATGGACCTCAATCCGCTGCCGGCGCGCGAAAGCTCAGGATCGCGTCTTTCGGAAAATCATAGAGCTTGCCGGTCTCCTGCCAATCGGCAGAGCATAGTGGCAGAAGCTTGGGCGCGAGGTCTTCTGGCGTCTTGAGAATCATCGGGTCTTCGCCGGGCATGGCGGTGGCACGCATGCGCGTGCGCAGCGGTCCGGGATTAACGATCATGACTTTCACTTTCGAGGTCGTCGCGGTCTCGGCCGCATAGGTACGGGCGAGCGCTTCGAGCGCCGCTTTCGAAACGGCGTAAGGTCCCCAATAGGGCTTGTAAGTGGCCGTATGGGCGGCGCCGGAAGAGATGAACAGCGCGCGGCCGGCATCGGCGGCGCGCAGCAGAACGTCGAGGGAGCGGATGAGCCGCCAATTGGCGGTGACGTTCACGGCCAGAACTTCGTCCCATTTCGGCGGATCGATGTGACCGAGCGGCGTGACCGGGCCGAGAACGCCAGCGTTGCCGATCAAGATGTCGAGCTTGCCCCAGCGCTCGTAAATCGCCGCGCCGAGCCGATCGAGCGCCTCGAAATCCTTGAGATCGCAGGGCACCAGGGTCGCTTCGCTGCCCACGCCGCGAATCGCATCGTCGAGTTCTTCGAGCGCGCCTTGGGTTCGCGCCAGCGCGATGATATGGGCACCAGCGCGCGCAAGCTCCAAGGCAATTGCGCGGCCTATTCCGCGCGAGGCACCGGTGACAAGGGCGAGGCGGCCGGAAAGAGGTCGCGACATCAAAAGCTCCCGGGAATGGATGTGTAAACGCGCGATATCAGAGTGATGCCGGCTTGGGCGGCATCGAGAGACGATATCGCGCAAAAGCTCACGCGATATGCGTCCAACACGATCGACGCATTTTATGCTGCTGCGGCTTCTGCTGTCACCCCTCGAAAAGGGCGTTTTCAGCCCGTCTCTGCGAGCAGCGAAAGCTGCGATTTCGTTTCACCACTCACATCGGTGAGGTTTGTCGGATAGTCGCCGGTGAAGCAATGGTCGGTGAACTGCGGCCGCACGGGATCTCGGCTCGACTCGCCAAGCGCGCGATAGAGCCCATCGATCGAAAGAAAGGCCAGCGAATCGCAGCCGATATAGGCGCGCATCTCTTCGAGCGAATGGGTCGCTGCGAGCAGTTTTTCGCGATCCGGCGTATCGATCCCATAATAGTCCGGATGCGTGATTGGCGGCGACGAAATGCGGAAATGGACTTCGCGGGCGCCGGCTTCGCGCATCATCCGGACGATCTTCACCGACGTGGTGCCGCGCACGATCGAATCATCGATGAGCACGATGCGCTTGCCGAAGACGGCTGCGCGATTGGCGCTGTGCTTGAGTCGCACGCCGAGTTCGCGGACAGATTGCGTCGGCTGGATGAAGGTGCGGCCGATGTAATGATTGCGGATGATGCCAAGCTCGAAGGGAATGCCGGATTCCTGTGCGTAGCCGAGAGCGGCCGGAACGCCAGAGTCAGGGACCGGCACGATGACATCGGCGTCGATCCGCATCTCGCGCGCGAGTTCAGTCCCGAATGCCTTGCGGACTTCATAGACGGAACGCCCGTGGACGATCGAATCTGGCCGAGCAAAATAGATATATTCGAAGATGCAGGGCCGCATCGGCTTTTTCGGAAATGGCCGCAGGCTTTCGATACCCTCTTCCGAGATCACGACGATCTCGCCATTCTCCACATCGCGGACGAAGCGCGCGCCGATGATATCAAGCGCGCAGGTCTCAGAGGCGAGAATATAATGGCCGTCGAGTTCGCCGAGCACCAGCGGCCTTATGCCCAAAGGATCACGGGCGCCGATCAGTTTCTTGTTCGATATGGCGACGAGCGAATAGGCGCCCTCGATCTGTCGCAGAGCTTCGATGAAACGCTCGACGACGCGGTTGCGGCGGCTCTTGGCGACGAGATGTAGAATAACTTCCGTATCGCTTGTCGATTGGAAGATCGCACCTTCTTTGACAAGCTCGCGACGCAGCGTCAGGCCATTTGTGAGATTGCCATTATGCGCCACCGCAAAACCGCCGGAACTCAGTTCGGAGAAGAGAGGCTGGACATTGCGCAGGATGGTCTCGCCGGTGGTCGAATAGCGCACATGGCCGATGGCGGATTGGCCGGGCAGGCGCTCGATCGTCGAGGCGCGCGAAAAATGTTCGCTGACGAGGCCGAGACGACGTTCGGAATTGAATCTTTGGCCATCGAAGGAGACGATGCCGGCGGCCTCTTGGCCGCGATGCTGTAAGGCATGCAAGCCGAGTGCGGTGATCGCCGCTGCTTGCGGATGACCGTAAATGCCGAAAACGCCGCATTCCTCATGCAGATGATCGGCGTCGGGACCGTCGCTCGTCGGCCCCGCAGCATAATGCTCG
>DAIESR010000471.1 GCA_027346205.1 Beijerinckiaceae bacterium | reverse complement strand
GCATCGCCCCCATACTGGCCTCAAAGCCAAACCACCCATCAGTCGTCTCGGTCTCCCGCTGGACAACCTGTTGAGGTTCCACAGCTAGAGCATGTCCCGGAAAATCGGCATCCGCCGCGAGAGATCGCTCGGCGCTGGGCTCGACGCCGAGACAGGCGCCAAGAGCAATCGGTGATATTGCGAAGAGAGCGCCGGCGGCGCCGAGCCGCTTCCGGAAGTTTGGATTTTCCGCCGCCGTCGCCACGGCGAGCCATCGCCAGGGGCTGGCTCTGACGATCGCGCCATCCGCCGCGGCGATCACCTCGATCGCCGAGCGCGAGCCCCACGGGTTGGCGATCACCGCCACCGGCCCATCGGCATCGGATGCCACCTCGATCAGAAGCAAGGCCCCCAGCAAAACGAAAATCAGTGCGCCCACTTGGAAAACCGCGCGCATAGCAAACCATCCAGCCCATGGAATGCGACAGTAATAGCGCCGGGTTAATGCCGTCTTGTTGCCGCCCGGCAACAAGACGGTTTGGCCTTATGCATTAATCCGGATCGCGCAAATTTCCGGATATATTACAACGCAACGGGGTTTCGGGCTGAACACGGGCAATCGTCGACGATCAGCAAGCGGTGTGTGCGCTTTTCAGCTCAATGGCCGGGACAGGACAAGACTTCGATCGTCACATGGCTCAAGCCGGCGAGATCGGCGAGCCGCTCTTTATAGACCGAAGGCGGCTGCGGCGCGGCCGATACCAGCGAAGCGACGACCGCGGCATGGCCGGGGCCGACACGCCAAAGATGCAGATCCGACACGACATCATCCGCATCGGTTTGCAGACGGGCGCGAATCTCCGCGGCGAGCGCGGGATCAGGTCGCAGATCGAGCAATATGGCACCGGCACTGCGCAGCAGGCCGAAGGACCAGGAGGCGATGACGCCGGCGCCAATCAGCCCCATCACGGGGTCCATCCAGATAAGACCCCATTGCCGTCCGGCGACAAGACCGATGATCGCGAGAACCGAGACAGCCGCATCGGCGAGCACATGCACATAGGCGGCGCGCAGATTGAGATCCGCGTGACGCGCTCGACCGTGATGCGCGTCATGACCATGGTCATGGTGATCATGAACGTGATCGTGATGATGCGCATGATCATGGTCGTGATCCTCGCGCAGCAGCCAGGCGCTCGCGACATTGACGGCCAAACCGAGAAAGGCGATCGGAATCGCTTCGTTGAAGGCGATCGTCACCGGCTGGAACAGACGGCTGATGCTCTCGCCGGCGATCAGCACAGCAACAAAGGCCAGGATGATCGCCGAAGTGAAGGCGGCCAGATCGCCGAACTTGCCGGTGCCGAAAGCAAAACGCTCGTCGTTACGATGGCGGCGCGCGAAGAAATAAGCCAAGGCGGCGATCAGAAAGGCGCCAGCATGGGTGCTCATGTGCAGGCCATCGGCGATCAGCGCCATGGAACCGAAGAGCCAACCGCCCGCGATCTCCGCGACCATCATGGCGCCGCAGAGCCCGATGACCATCCAGCTTCGACGTTCATTGCGGGCGTGATCGGCGCCGAGGAAGTCGTGATCATGCCGGAACAGATCGGATGAATGACTGTGCATGGGGTTGGCCATTCTGTGCTATCGGGACGGAGCGGAAAGTGCGACGGTGGTGAGCCTCCCGAAACAGAGCCCTCGCCGAGGCCACCCGCCTTTATCTCTTCCATATGCCTATGCGCAGCGGCGACGGCAAGCGCACACTTGCTCGGCAGTTTACGCCGACCGGACCGCGCCAAGGGCATCGAGCCCGGCTCGTCGACGCGGAACGCCATTGAGGATAAACGACGAAAGGCCGCGCCAGTAGGCTCGCCGCACTCCATCGGCTCAGCTATATTCTTGGCCTTTAGCTTGACGCTGGCGCCATGCGGGCCGAGCAGATTTTCCACTGAAGGATGCGGCTCTTGCGCCTAACGATTGCGACCTGGAACATTAATTCCGTGCGGCTGCGGATCGAACTCGTGGCGCGACTCTTGCGCGAACAGGCCCCGGACGTGCTCTGCCTGCAGGAGACGAAGTGCCGGGACGCCGAGTTCCCGACGGCGGAATTCCACAAGCTCGGTTATGAGAATATCGCGATCAGTGGCCAGAAGGGCTATCACGGCGTCGCGATCGTCTCGAAACTGCCCTTCGCCATGACCGACAAGCGCGATTTCTGCGGCGTCGGCGATGCCCGGCATATTTGCGTCCAATTCCATCCAGTTCAGCAGCGGCCGATCAGCCTGCATAATTTCTACGTGCCCGCAGGCGGCGACGAACCCGATCCCGCGATCAATCCGAAATTCGCCCATAAGCTCGCCTTCCTCGACGAGTTAGCGACATGGACACGCGCCGACAAAATCGCCGCCACCGATGCGATCCTCGTCGGCGATCTCAACATCGCGCCGCTCGAACAGGACGTCTGGAACCATAAGGCGCTTCTGAAAGTCGTGAGCCACACGCCGATCGAGGTGGAAAAGCTCGGCGCTGTCTTTTCAGCCGGACCCTGGGTCGATGCGCTGCGCCGCTATGTGCCTAAGGAAGAGAAGCTCTATACATGGTGGAGCTATCGCGCCGCCGATTGGGCCAA
>DAIESR010000448.1 GCA_027346205.1 Beijerinckiaceae bacterium | reverse complement strand
GCCTCGTCGACCGTGCCATAGGCCTCGATCCGCAAATCGTCCTTGCGGCGGCGTTCGCCGGAACCAAGCGCGGTCGTCCCCGCGTCACCGCTGCATGTATAGATTCTATCGAGGTGCACCATCGGTCAACTCGGTTCAACTGCGGAAATACAAGACGCCGATAATGAGAACGATTGCCAGAAACTGCAAGCCGACGCGCCAGCGCATGAGCTTTTGCGAAAGGTTCGGACTGCCGCCGCGCAGCATGTTTGCCAGGCCCATGAACAAGACGAAAGTGACGGCGAAGACGGCCACGCCGACGAGAATATTCGAAACTGGATAATGCATGGGAGTTTCCACTTTGTGTAGGACGCCGATCGATGCCATGGCAGCTCTCTCGCCCTATCTCAACCCGTGATCTCGTCCGAAAAATCGGCCAGAAATTCGCTGCATCCTGCCCGGCTGACGGGCCATGTCAATCCGGCGCGCGACGCGGCGAGCGTCGGGAAACAGCCGGCCGCATGGTCTCGCTGGCTCTCAATATCGCCGCAGCAAGCGTTCGAGATAGTCCATTTCCTCGCGCGGGCGCGATGGATCGCTCAGCCGTTTGCGCAATTCTTCGAGGACATGTTGCGCCCGTTGCGCCGCGGGCACGCCCATCGGATCATAGCGCGAATAGGGGTTGAAAGCGGGATCGCCAGCCATCGGCCGGCCGAGAGGATCGGTTCCCCCCTGCTGGCCGGCTTGCGACGAACCCTCGCCGCCCTGGCCTTTGCCTTGACCCTGCATCTGCTGAGCGAGCTGCTCGGCGCCGCGATGCAGTGCCTGCAAAGCACGGCCCTGCGCGTCAACGGCAGCGCTATTGCCCTCTTCGCCGCCCTTCCCCAGAGCCTTCTCCGCCTCCTGCATGGCGCGGCGCGCATCGTCGAGACCTTTCTCGCCCTGCCCGGCGTCGCGCAAACGCTTTTGTACTTCTTCGAGGCGATCCCGCAAGGCCTGCTGGCGCTGCCGCAGATCTTGGCCACTTTGATCGCCCTGACCGCTCCGTTCTCCACCCTGCTGATCCTGGCTTGGTCCGCCTTGCCTTGGCGCGCCTTGCCCCTGCTCGCCCTGACCTTGTTGCCGCTGTCCGCGCTGGTTTTGCCCTCGACGATGCGTCTCGTCGCGCAAATTCTGCTGGTCGCGCATCATTTTGTCGATGTCGTTGAGCGCCTTGTTCATCGTCTGCTGCGCCGGATCGGCCTGCCGCCTTTGCGCCATCGCCAAATTGTCGAGCGTGTTCTGCAATTGCTCCAGCATTCTTTGCGCATTGGCGCGGTCACCCGCACGCGCCATCTCCTGCATGCGGTCGAGCATCGCTTGCAGATCCTGGCGCGAAATCGACTTCGATCCATTGGGACCGGAAGGCGACTGATCTTGCGCATTACGCTCGCGCTGCTGCTTCTGCGCAAATTCGTTCAGGAACTTGTCCATGGCCGCGCGCAAATTCTCGGTCAATTTGCGGATCTCCGCATCCGATGCGTGGCGCTGCAACGCCTCGCGCAATTGCTGTTCGGCCGCGCGCAGCTCGCGTTCCGCATCGGAGAGATCGCCATTCTCGATCTGCAGCGCCATCTTCCAGAGGAAATCCGCGACGGCGAGAATGGCGGGATCGCTATGCGCTTCACGCAGCATATTCGACGCAACGACAAGCCCCAGATAGACGGAAGGCGGCGTCGAAAAAGCCTCCGGCGCGACCATCAACGCTTCGAGCGCCGTTTCCACGCGTCCCTTGTCATCAGGAAAGAGCACGAGATCGCGCCTTTGCTCGGCGAGCGCCCTGGCGATCGGCTTGACGAAATGCTTTTGCGGCAGAGTGATCTCGATCGGAACGCTCTCGCCGGCATTGCCGCCTTCGTCATGCGCGGTCAGCACCATCTTCACCCGCGCTCCAGCCCAAGGATGGTCGGAGAGATCCGCCGTCATGACCGTTTCGCCCAATCCGCCCGGCCCCGGCGGCAAAGCGAGATCGATATGCGGCGGGGCGACGAGCGAACGCAGGTGCCCTTTTTCTCCCTCGACGGTCGGACCGGCGAAATTCGCCTGCGCGGCGATCGCGCCATAATCATCCTCGATCTTATAGGAGAGCGTGAGACTGCCCCGCACATTGGCGCGCGGCGCATCCGTCAATTCGATCCGCGGCGGCTTGTCGGGAATTGCGGCCATAGCGAAGAGGCCGAGCAAAGCACCGGAACTCCTTATGCCCAGCCGGGCATCGCCGCGCAGGACCAGGCGATGTTCATGATTATCTGGCAAAGGTTGGGTTGCCGCCGCTTTACCGGAGTTGGGCGTAGCGGCCTTGCCCGCTGGCTTCGCCGCCTCCAACCCGCCCTGGGTTTCGAGGCGCAGATTGCCGCCCGAGGCGCGCACGATGACCGTCGAACCGATCGGCACGACGATTTTCTCCGGATGATCCGTGCTCATAGCCTCGGCGCTGCCGAGCTTCAAAAGCACCGGCGCCCGGCCGGTGTAAGGCGGCGGATCGATCCAGGCATCGACCCTATAGCCGGCGCTCGCAGCGACGGCCCCGCTCCAATCGAAAGCGCTAGCGACACGCGCATATTTTTCCGGGCCGGCAACGAAGACACTCGCAATGAGTGCCACCAGCACACCGGCGCGCAGCGCGTAACGGTCGAAATCGACCATGCGGGGCGAAGGCAGGCCCGCGCGCAAGGCCGCGACATGGCGTGCCAGCCGCTGCCGGTGCAGCGCCCAAAGCGCTTCCGTCGTCGGATCATCTCCGGCATTGGCCAAGGAATCATCGAGGGCGGAGGCAGGCCTGTGCGCGATCCCGGAATCGCGATCGATGCAGCTCAGCGCCTCCTTGCGCGAAGGCCGGCTCAGTTTGAAAAAAGGCAGAAGCGATGCGGCCAAGGCGAGGCCGAAGAGCGCCACGCCCAAGATGCGCCAGATCCCCGTCACTTCCAGCCAAAGGCCGGCGAAGGAAAAAGTGAGAAAGAGCCCAACGACCAGCAAGGGCGGCACGAGGGCGCGCCAGAGTTTTTCCCAAAAAAGTGCGGCGCGCGCCAAGCTCACCAGCCGGTCGAGGCTCCGTGAAAAAGGCGCGGCTGGCCCTGGCTCCCCGGCCCTGCGCTCCTGCTTGTCGTTTTTACTCAATCAAAGCTCCAGAAGGCCACTCGCTGCAATTAAGCTAAGCTTTTGTAGCCGTAGGAAGGCCAAATCTGCCGGCAAACCCAAACACGCTTGCCGCGCGTGGCGGCTATTTCGCAGCGCTACGCTCATCTGTCGCCCGAGGACAGGCCGCACGGTCTGCGCCTGGAGGCCTCTGCGCGTCAACTTGCTAAGATAGCATCATCATTGGCAGCCACCAGACCGGCGCGCAACATTCATTCCAACCAAGACGGAATTTTGTCGAGGCCGATTAAATCCGCATAAGTCCCGCGCGGACGGATAATGGCAAATTCACCGCCCTTGACCAGAACTTCCGGGACAAGCAGCCGGGAATTATAGGTGCCGGCCTGGACCGCGCCATAGGCGCCGGCCGACATGACCGCGAGAAGATCACCCTCCCGCGGCTCCGCCATCTCGCGGGACAGCGCGAGATAATCGCCCGTTTCACAGACCGGCCCGACGACATCGGCGATGATCTTCGACCATCCGGGCTCAGGGGCGCGGACGGGAAGGATTTCGTGATAGGCTTCATAGAGTGTCGGGCGGACGAGATCGTTCATTGCCGCGTCGACGATCACGAAGCGCTTGGCTTCGCCCCTCTTCACATAGAGGACGCGTGTCACCAATATTCCGGCATTGCCGACAATCAGCCGGCCGGGCTCGAAGATCAGCCGGCAACCGAGATTGCCGAGCCGGCGCTTGACCACTTCAGCATAGCGCAGCGGATGGAAAATTTCGGGATCATCGCCCTCCTGATAGGGGATACCGAGGCCGCCGCCGAGATCGACATGTTCGATGCTATGGCCATCCTCCCGCAGCGCAAGGAGGAAATCGGCGACGAGCGCGAAGGCATTGTCGAAAGGCGCGAGCGTGGTGATCTGCGAGCCGATATGCATGTCGAGACCGGTGACCTCGATGCCGGGCAGCGTAGCCGCCTCGCGATAGACTTCGCGCGCGCAAGAAATCGGAATGCCGAATTTATTTTCCGCCTTGCCGGTCGCGATCTTGGCATGCGTCCCGGCATCGACATCCGGATTGACACGCAGGGCGATGCGCGCCGTCTGGCCGCGCGAGTCCGCCAGAGCCGACAGCGCCCGCAGCTCCGGCTCCGACTCGACATTGAAGCAGAGGATGCCCTCGTCGAGCGCATAGGCCATCTCGGCTTTCGTCTTGCCGACACCGGAAAAAGTGATCCTGTCGGGGGAGACGCCGGCAGCACGGGCGACGCGGCGCGCGATTTTTTCCTCGTCGATCACCAGTTTCAGCATCAGCATCGCAAAACCGGAGATGAACAGGAAAAACGCCGGGACGCCGAAATAGAGGATGTTCATGCCACGGATGCCATGGGGT
>DAIESR010000398.1 GCA_027346205.1 Beijerinckiaceae bacterium | reverse complement strand
CGCCTTTTCCGCCGCCGCGGTGGGCGTCGGCGCGCGCAGATCCGCGACATGGTCGAGCAGGGTCCAATCCGTCTCATGGCCGATTGCCGAGATCACCGGCACGAGACTCTCGGCCGCCGCGCGCACGACGATCTCTTCATTGAAGCCCCAGAGGTCTTCCAGCGAGCCGCCACCCCGGGCGATAATGATGACATCCGGCCGCTTGAGCGGGCCCTCTTCGGGCAGAGCGTTGAAGCCTTCGATCGCGGCGGCGACTTCGGCGGCGCAGCTCTCGCCCTGGACCCGCACCGGCCAGACGAGGACTTTGCGCGGAAAACGCTCGCCGATCCGGTGCAGAATGTCGCGAATGACGGCACCCGTCGGCGAGGTCACAACGCCGATCGTCTCGGGCAGGAAGGGCAGGAGCTGCTTGCGCGCGTCGTCGAACAGGCCTTCCGCTGCGAGCTTGCGGCGGCGCTCTTCGAGCAAAGCCATGAGCGCGCCGACACCGGCTGGCTCCAGATTTTCGACGATGATCTGGTAGGAGGATTTGCCGGGAAAAGTCGTCACCTTTCCCGTCGCGACGACTTCGAGGCCTTCCTGCAGTTTCGCCTTGAGCCGGGCGAAATTGCCCTTCCATATAACCGCATCGATCCGGGCGCTCTGGTCTTTCAGACTGAAATAGGCATGGCCGGAGGAATGCGGGCCACGGTAGTTGGAAATCTCGCCGCGCAGGCGGACAAGGCCGAAACGGTCCTCGATCGTGCGTTTCAGGGCGCCCGAGAGTTCGCTGACGGTGAATTCGGGCGCATTGCTGGATAAAGCTTCTGACATGGTGCCAAAATGGCGGATTCGGGCGGGCGAGGGAAGGGCGCTGCCCAAATCCCTGTTCGCCGCGCGTGACGCAGGTGGAATTGCGGGGACGGGGCGAGCGGTCGGCGCATGTCAGGTGCTATGTTTGGCCATCGTCGACTCCATTCCGGCATGGGCGTTGCCATGCTGTAGTCGAGAGGAGAGAAATGAGCGCGTTCGCACCGGTAGAATATAAGGAGATCCTGCTCTTCCTCGGCACCGCCGGCGTTGTCGCGCCGCTGTTCCGGCGGCTGCGATTGAGCCCCATCTATGGCTTTCTCCTCGCCGGTTTTCTTCTCGGGCCGCACGGTCTGGGATTTGCCGCGCGGGAGCTTGCTGCAAACGGTATCAGTCCGCCGGGTTCCGGCTCAGCCTGGATACCTGCGCTTCTCTCGGCCTTTACGCTGGGCAATGTGGCGCAGATCGAGCCCATTGCCGAATTTGGCGTCGTCTTCCTTCTCTTCATGATCGGGCTGGAACTCAGCTGGCAGCGGCTCATGCGCATGCGCCGGCTCGTCTTCGGCTTTGGACCTATTCAGGTTTTCGGCTGCGCGGCTGCGCTCGCCGCACTTGCGTTTTTCTTCAAGGCGCCACCCATCTCGGCGATCATTCTCGGTTTTGCCTTGGCGCTTTCCTCGACCGCCATCGTCATTCCCGACCTCGCCGATCGCAAGAGGCTCGGAACGGGCGCCGGGCGCACGATCTTCGCGGTGCTTCTGTTTCAGGATCTGATGGTCGCGCCGCTTCTGTTCATGATCATGATGCTGGGGCGGCAGGAGGGCGATGTCACGACGATGTTGCTCTATCTCGTGCTGCCGGCCTTCGCCGGTTTGAGCCTCGTCGTGATCATCGGCCGGCTGGTGATGCGGCCCTTCTTTCATCTGGTCGCCGTGGCGGGCTCGACCGAGTTTTTTGTGGCCGCCTGTCTCCTGGTGGTGATCGGCGCGGGCGTCCTGTCTGCGATCTCCGGCCTTTCCATGGGGCTCGGCGCCTTCGTTGCTGGGCTTCTCCTCGCCGAAACCGAATATAGGCGCGAGATCGAAGTCACGATTGAGCCCTTCAAAGGTCTGCTGCTCGGGCTTTTCTTCGTCTCCATCGGCGCCAGCCTCGATCTTTCGCTCGTCGTCTCGGCGCCGGCTGCGACGCTCGGCTTGGCGCTTGGCATCATCCTCGTGAAGCTCGTGGTGACTTATATCGCCGGGCGCACCCTGCGCTTGCCTGGGGCTGTGGCGACGGAATCGGCGCTGATGCTCGGTCCCGGCGGCGAATTCGCTTTCGTCATGATCACC
>DAIESR010000387.1 GCA_027346205.1 Beijerinckiaceae bacterium | reverse complement strand
CGCGGCGGGTGCCAATCCGACACTTTATGCCGCACTCGAAGGGGCGGGGCCTTTTGGCGCCGGCAATCCCGAACCTGTCTTCGTCTTTCCGGCGCATCGCCTGGTCGATGTCACGGAGGTCGGCCAGGGGCATTTGCGCTGGCGCGCCAAGGCAGGAGATGGCGTGAGTCTCGAAGGAATCCTCTTTCGCGCCATTGGCGAGCCGCTCGGCGAGGCGCTCAAGGTGGCGCGGGGCGAGAGCGTGCATCTTGCCGGCACGCTCTTGCTCGATCGCTGGAACGGGCGCGAACGTGTGCAATTGCGGCTGCTCGATCTTGCCCGTGCCGAGCCGGGCCGCAGGGGTGGGCTGTAACGGGTTCCGCGTTGTTGGGATTAAGCTGCGAAGCTCGCTTGCCACCGGCAGTCATGGCCTTTATATCTCCGCCCGTCCTTTAGGATGGGGTGTTGTCGCCCCGCCGCGCCCATCGTCTAGCGGTCTAGGACGTCGCCCTTTCACGGCGAAAACACGGGTTCGAGTCCCGTTGGGCGCGCCAATAATTTCAATGATCAAGCTGTCAATAAAGCAGGGCGGAGCGCAACGGCTTCATGGCGACGGCTTCATGGCAACTGCGAGCCATGGCCTTTGTGAGGTTGGGGCTGAAGAAGACGAGCGCATGAAAGCCAAACCGATGTCTCGCACCCTTGCGGTCGAGATCGCGACGAAGACCATGACAGTGATCAATCCGGCAAATCGGGGATTGAGAGTGCTCGATCTTCTCGAGAAGCATGGGTTTCCACGGGTCGCTGAACCAGATCTCGATATCGTCAGCGGCCAGGACCGCCTTGTGGCTTGGTTGCGGGATGCGTTCAAGACAGGCTGATTGCGGAACGGCCGGCGTCGAGTAACCCAGCGTCAATTCCGCAAGACCGCGCAGACCCTGCCAAGGCGCGTGATGCTGACGCGGCGTGAGTTCGCCGCTGCGTGCCATCGTCTTGAGTATGTTCCCGCTCTTTGACTTTGGGCGTTTTCTTCTCGACCGGATGTTCCGTCCGATCGGCAAACGCTCTAGCAGTCCAGGACGTTACCTCTTCATGGCAAAATGCGGGTTCAGTCCCGTTGGGCGCGCCAGCGATTTCAGTTAGTTAAGCCTTTGAGCGAAGCTCAAATTCCGGCGAAACTCACCAAATACTCACCATGGGGTGGCGCGTTGTGGCGCATTTTTAGTGAGTGTAGCGTAGATTTTCTTCTCGCGATCAGCCGCTGCAGCTGCAGGGTTGGAAACCGGGTCATGTGGGACACCGGATCGCTTACGGCGGACACTTCGCTTGCCGAGGCGCGCGTGCAGCACGAGACCTGCCGCTGCGATGATGCCGACAATCCAATGAACGGCGCTGATCCATGGGCGAATCTCCTCATCGCCGGCGTAATAGAGGCCATAACCGGTGAGGACCAGCAGCATTATGATACTGAGCATGAAGACACCGCTCCGATGGTTCTGGCGCAAGCTCCAGGCGCGTGCCATGTGACCCGGAAGGAGCGAGCCGAAAATGACGAGAGCAGCCATCGCTGCTGCTCCGTGGAGGCGCAGCCACAAGGGCTCGGAAGCAGCGTGCGCGTCGCCGAATTCTGTTGACGCGGCAAAGAAATAATGGACGATCAACCAACCGAGCCCGGACAGGAAGACCAATCCGCCGATCGCATAGAGCCACCGCTCATGTCCTTGGCTCAAACGCATTGGCGGCCGTTGCGCATTCGTCATTTTGTGATGCCTTCCTGAAGAAGCCACGGCTGGCCGCAGCAACGGCTTCCAAGCTTGTCGATCACCACCGCTTGGGCGTTGAAGCGCTCCAGAATATCGGGCGCAGCGTCCGGCGCGAGACGAACGACCTTGGTGAGCGCGTCGGCGGTCATGCAGTCCGGCGCAGCGACACTGACGCTTCCGTCCCAGCTGATGCAGCACGGTCGTTTTGGATCGACCAGCGGCTCAATCCGTCGACTGCCTATGTCTCTCCCGGAGAAATAGCCTGCCGAAGTCGCGAGAGCGGCATCAGCGAGCCATCCGAGACCCATCAGTAGAGTGGGATCGTCAGGGTGACGGAGGTGAATCGGCTGCGCCTCACCAAAGCATCGCAAGTCGCCTCCGGCATTGACGATTGCCGTCGCCACGCCATGCGCGCGGAGCACCGCAATGGCGCGGTCGACCGCAAAACCTTTGGCGATGCCGCCCAGGTCGATACATCCCTTCCGACGCCAACACACGCGATGGTCGGACAGCAGGTCTAGATCGCGGAAAGTGGCGTCACTCGAAATTTGCGCGGATGCAATTTGCGGCAGGAATCCATGCTGGACTAAGACAGCAGCCGTCGTGATATCAAAGGCGCCGGCCGAGACATCCGACAGCTCGAGAGCGAATTCGAGGACCCGATAGGTGTGCGGGTCGACGTCGACCGCGCTTCCCGCCTCAGCCTCATTGATGCGCGACACATCGCTATGCACATCGTGAAAACTCATCAATTTCTGAATGCGCTCGATCGATGCGAACGCCGCTTCAATCGCCGCAGGCAAAATATCCTCGGTGCCTTCGGCTGCTATGTCCACGAGTGTGCCGAGCAGCGGTCGAGCGCGGCGCATCACCGACCCCTCAAAGTCGACTCATACATTTGAAGGACGCGTTTGACGCCGTCCGTGATATGTTTTGATGACAGCGTGGCTCCGCTGATGTTCTTGATGTCCGAATTCAATTGCAAGGTCGAGCCCGCGGTTTTCCCAACGAACTGCGCGCGCCAGGCAGGATTGCGCACTTCATATCCATAAGACTCGTTGTACTTCATGATCTCGATCTGTTTGACGGTCCCGTTCGGATTAATGCCCACGGCGTAGGTAATGTATTCGTGCTTGCCGAACACCTGATCGACGATGAAATAGCCGCCGTTTGATGTGCGCCAAACACCGGCTTGGCCAGCGCTCGTGAACGATGCGCCGGGGAATATGGCGTGCTGTGCCTGTGCTGTCGTCAGATAGACAGTTGCGCTCGCGGGGACTGTCGAAACGATCGCCGCGGGCGCCGCCAGAAAGGGACTCCACCGCATAATCCGTCTACACCTCATGAATTAGAATGGAATGCCAAACCTGAACGCGATCTCGTCGCGCGCGTGCTCCTCACCATAGATCCGGCCGCCGGCCACGACCGAGGCCTGATCCGCATTGTAAGTCTGGACGATCGGGAGTTGGTGCCGCCATGCAGCGGTAAGCCAAAACTCCTTCTTCGCATAATGGACAACTGGGCCGAGGAAGAAGGCGGAATGTTCCGGCGAGTTGAAGAAATAGCCAATGAACTCGTTGTGAATCCGTCCTTCAATGCCGAAAGACCAGTTGGGGAAGACGAGGTAGGAAGCACCTAATAGAAGATCGACGGGCGAAGCTTTTTCGATGTCTCCCCCGAGTTCTGTCTCCCGCTCGATCGTGCCATTGATATTCGCGCTGAGAATCAATCGGTCGTTTAAGAAATTTTTCTGCAGTAGAATGCGCCATTCGAGTTCTTGTTCGAGCGGACCAAATTCAGGTTCGACATAGAGTGCAAGGCCCAACGGGTCGGTGACCGGGTTCATAATCTGATAGATTAATTCTACTGCGACCGAGTCGAAGCGCGCTCTATCGTAGCGCGAGAGAGGATCGAACGACCCGGTGAGGAATTGGCTCACACCGGGACCGCCAGTGGTCCCGTCTATGCCGTTGCGATAAGCGTTCGCATAACTCCAGTTGAGATAAAGGGCGGCTTGAAACCGATCGGTGACGCCGTATTCGATTTCTTCTTTGTTTTGCAAATAGGCATATTGGCCTTGCGACTGACCGTTATTCAGGTACGACTTGTGCTCGAATTCGAGCGTTCCCCGCGGATGAACATCCGTCGTATAAACCCATCCGAATGGAGACTCGCTGGCTTGAGCGCCGACACCGATGATCGAACACGCCATCAAGGGAATGAAAAAGGCGTAGGCGCGCCAGAGAGATTGCCTGACAGCCTTCTCGGATGTGTCCAATGTCTCGGTCACAGCCTTGGACTGATTTAGTCCGAAGCGCGCGTGATCTAACGCCGCGCGAATAGTTGCATTGACATGCATGGCCAGCCCCTCTTTCGGCCCGTTGAGGGCCTGTTAGATTGGCTGGCTGCCGATGCCTTTCTTGGCAAAGGTTGCTGGCTATGAAATTGTTGTTTCGGTCAATCGCGTTCTTCGGCTCTAGCAGATCGCGGCCTAAGATGTTTCTCTGCCCATTGGCGCTTCGCTGCACCGCGTTACGTCCGTTGCCGTGATGCGGCTTACCTGATATTGTGGGTCTCTTCGGATCCGCTTCCGGCCGACGTTATTCTACAAAACAACTTTGAAGTCCGGCTGCACCATCTCGGCGGGCACGCCCATAACCTACATCGCATCGCTTTTCCCACAATTCGAACGGGGTCGAGAACCCGCTATCAAGTACGACGCCAGTCACCTGACGTTCACTTTGATGTTTTGTATTGCTGCACCGAATAAATCGTCAATGATTATCTTTTACATTTAGTGCAGTTCTAAACTGAGCTTACTTTATTGAGTCGACGGTACTTGCATCATACCGTCGCGATTTGTGTCGGTATTGATTTTGGCGCAGTCTCTAGAGGTGATTTACCCCGACGCTACGGATCGGAAGACTTTTCGGCTAGCCTTTGCCAACCGTCGATTTCCGCCTGCGTGCATAGGCACCAAGTTAAGGCGGCTTTGAGGACCATCGTCCCGAAGCCCCCATGGTGAAGAGGCCGCAAAGCGACCGTCTCGAAGTGCGAGGGATCTGCTGCTCTATGACCTTATCTTAGCGTCTATGCGCCTTCGCGGTGGCAGGCCCTTACGCATCGTGATCTGGCCTGAAGCGAACAATGCGCGGAACAACATGACTGCTGTTTCCGGCAATGGCAGCACGATCTGCATCTTGACCTGTCGTTTGAACTCGTCGCGCAAACGCTCTAGGCCAATGCGGCAGCCGGATCGCACGGCGATCACGAATGAGAAATTGCGCCCGATGGCCTTGTGCCGCCCAGCGATGGCCTTATTTTGGGTTTAGCGCTCGGCGCTCAAATGCAAGACGGGGACATTATCAGCATGCAAATGAAGACATTGAAGTTGGTGCAAATCGTCGCAAGCGCCGTGGTTCTGACTACTGCCTTCGGCCTGCCGGCTGCCGCCAAGGAGCATGGCCACGGACATAAGATGCATCGGCATTATCATCACGCCTATGACCGTCCGCTCACCGTCAGCAAGCATCGGCACCCGGCGCCGGTCGTTGCCGCGGATCCTTTCCATGGCCCGGCCGCGATCATCACGGGTCCGAATGCGATAGTCGCGACCGTCGTCAGCCTGCCTTTCCGTGCGGCGGAAGTTGTGTTTCCGCCTGTAGGAAATCCGGCAATCAATCCTCTGGTGCTCGTCGGCGCTCCCGTCCATCTCGCCGGAGAAATCGCACAATTTCCGTTCTATGTGGTCGGTAGTGTGTTCGGTGCGCCGCCGAGGATCTTCTACTGATCAGCTTGCGTGTCCGTGAGGCACAGGTTGATCGATTC
>DAIESR010000357.1 GCA_027346205.1 Beijerinckiaceae bacterium | reverse complement strand
ATTGCTCGCGCGCCATAGCGACAAGAATTTTCTGGAACTCGGCCGCTCTTGCGTGCATGCGAAATATCGCTCGAAGCGTGTCATCGAGCTTCTGTGGCGCGGCCTCTGGATCTATGCCAAGCATCATCATGTCGACGTGCTGATCGGCTGCGCGAGCCTGCCCGGCATCAATCCTCTCGCACTCGCCCTGCCCCTGAGCTTTCTGCATCATCAGGCTTCCGCCGACGCGGAATGGCAGGTCTCGCCGCATCAGAATCGCGCCGTGCCCATGGGGATTCTCGAGCCAGGCAAAGTCGATGCGCGCAAAGGCGTCGCGGCACTGCCGCCGCTCCTCAAGGCCTATCTGCGGGTCGGCGCGAAATTCGGCAATGGCGCCGTCATCGACAAGCAATTTGGCACCGTCGATGTCTTCACGATCATGCCGCTCGCTGAAATCGAGGATCGCTACATCGCCTATTTCGGCAACCCCGAGGATGTGAAGGAACGCGCCGCCGCGTGAAACGGCTTGGCGTGGATGGCCGGATCAAGTCCGGCCAAGACGAGTTGAGAGGGCGAAGCAAACGCCACTGATCCATGGAATCTATGACGCATCTTTCAGCGTCATGGCCGGACTTGATCCACTGCTGTCCGGTTGAGTTTTTGTAGACAAGGCGCACGGCATTGATTCAACTCGGTTCAGAGGGTTTGGCGACTCGTCTGGACACGAAGAGGATCAACGCCGTGCGGCATCAAAATAGCGTCTTTCACGATCTTCTGAAGCATGTTCCTTGGTCGGCGTTCGAACGGCTTGTGGACGAGCATGGCGCCGACCGTCGCGTGCGGCGGTTTTCGACCAAGAGCCAGTTTGTAGCGCTGCTTTATGCGCAGCTGTCGGGTGCTTCGAGCCTGCGCGAGATTGTGTCGGGACTCGAGAGCCATGCGGCGCGGCTCTATCACCTTGGCGCCGATCCGGTGCGCCGGTCGACGCTCGCCGACGCCAATGCCGTGCGGCCGGCCCAGCTCTTCGCCGATCTTTTCACGCAGATGGTGAAGCAGGCCCATCGCGGCTTGCGCCGCAAGCTGGCCGAGACGGTCTATCTCATCGACTCGACCAGCCTGCCGTTGACGAGCCTCAGCCGCGATTGGGCGCATTTTTCCTACAAGGCCATCGGCGCGAAGCTGCATGTGATCTATGATCCAGACGCGGATCGGCCGATCTACGCCGCTGTGACCCCGGCCAGGGTCAACGACATCACCGCCGCGCAGACCATGCCGATCGAGCCCGGCGCGACCTATGTCTTCGATCTCGGCTATTACGATTACCGCTGGTGGGCCAAGTTCGACGCAGCCGGTTGCCGGATCGTCACAAGGTTCAAGGCCAACACGCCGCTGCAATGTGTCGAGACGCGTCCGGTCGAAAAGGACAGCGCGATCCTGAGCGACCGGATCGGCTTCCTGCCGGCACGCCAAGCCAAAAACCGGGCTAACCCCATGCAGGCTGCGGTGCGCGAGGTCTGTGTGATGACCGAGACCGGCAAGCTTCTCCGCATCCTGTCGAACGACCTCGACGCACCCGCCCAAGAGATCGCCGATCTTTACAAAAGACGTTGGGCGATCGAGCTTCTCTTCCGCTGGATCAAGCAGAACCTCAAGATTACCCGCTTCCTCGGCACCTCCGAAAACGCCATCCGCATTCAGATTGCCATCGCGCTCATCGCCTTCCTGCTGCTACGCCTCGCCCAAGCCGCGCAACAGGTGGTGAAGAGCCCACTCGCCTTCATCAGGCTCGTACGCGCCAATCTGATGCATCGCAGGAGGATCGATCGACTTCTCTTACCGGAGCCGACAACCCTCGCCCATCCGGATCAGTTGAGCCTCATATGAACCAAAAACTCAACCGGACAGCAGTGGACTTGATCCGCGCATCCAGGAACGTCGGTTGGCGAAGGCATTCGTAGAGCGAACTTTTCAAACTCACGAATCCGCCTTTGGGCGCGCGGAATAAGTTGAGGCGATGGCCAGACAAGACCCGCTTGGCGCCTGGATGCGCGGATCAAGTCCGCGCTTGCGCCGAAACTGACAATCGGGCTGACCCAGCTTCGAGCTTAGGCTTGTAGCCGGGTTTTCCGGTGCGCTCAACCCAGTCAAGGATCGTGCCCAGGTCTCCGTGAAGGGAGATAGTAAGGTCACGGCGTGTCTCACCCGGCGTGATGACGATCCGGTCGATAACCTCGCGGATGGCACTCGTGGCTTCAAGAGCATCGTCGGGGTGGGAAAGGGCTTCGGTCAGGCGCTCGATCCGGCGACGGTAGACATCAGCGATGTTCGGATGAAGGTCGAGAATGTCCGCTGGCGCATCCTCCAGCCGGGACTTCAGATCATCCTGTCTAACCTCAAGCTCGGTGAGCCGATCGGACAGAGCCCGATGATAGCCGCCTTGCTCGATGATCCTGACGATCTCCTTGATGGCTTTCTCCGTCTCGGCAAGCCCTCGGCGATTG
>DAIESR010000350.1 GCA_027346205.1 Beijerinckiaceae bacterium | reverse complement strand
CGGATGATCCCAGGCGATCCAGGCGAGGCTCTTGCCATCAGGGGAAAGCCGTGGCGAACTCAGAAAATCCGGGCCTTCGACGAGGATTGTGTCTTCGCCGCCCTTGAGCGACAAGGCGACGATCATGGCCTTAGGATTTGTCGGCGGCCGATCCCTGTGATCCTCGCGGATGGCGACGACGCGCCGGCGCAAGATATCGAATTCGAAACCGGCATAGCGACAGCCTTCCGGAGTCGGGAGCCGGTGCGGCGGCGCGGCATTTTCGATCAGCCAGAGGCTGCCATCCCGGCGCTCGCTGAAGACGATGATGCCATTGCGAACCGCATAGGCGCCACCGCCATATTCATGCACGCGGCTGCCGACATCGATCGGCACGGGCGTGACATCGACGATCCTGCCATCGGCATCGCGCCGGCACAGGCAGGTGCGGCCGGCTTCGGCGGGCCGGCTCTCCAGCCAATAGAGATCGCTTCCATCGACCGCGAGGGCCGAAAGGCCAATCGCCGCCTCGGTCATCATCTTCGGCGTCACCGGCGAGACCCAGGTGCCATAGGGGGCGATCGTCTTGGTGGTCATGAGTCTCTTGTCCAAAGCTTTATGCGCCGATGAGACCCTATAGACGATCTCCGCCCCTCGGGCACTGCCGGAAGAGCATTTCCCGCGCTGCATTTCGCGCGAAGCACGCCGTACCCTCACCTGCCGGGATCGATCGCACGCAGCAGCTCGGCATCGGCTTCAGGCAGAGACGGGTTGATCCTGATCCCGGAGGCAAATTCGAAGCCCGCGGGCGTCGTCAGCTTAGGCATGATTTTCAGGCACCAATGCGTGCTTTGCGAATCCGCTGCTTCGGCCGCAGCCGATTCGATCACGAAATTATAGGAAGGATCGTCGAGCGCGAGGCGAAGCCGCAACAGGGCGCGGCGCAGAACCTGGCCGAAGTCCATGAGTTCGGCCTCATCCGTGGCACCGAAACAGGCGCGATGCCGCAATGGGGTGATCCGCAGCTCGCAGGGATTTGTCGCCGCGAAAGGCACGAAAGTCAGAAAATACTCCGTCATCTCGACGATGCGGCGGCCATCTTGCCGCTCGGACTCGAGATCGAGGCAAGTGGCACAATGGCCGGTCGCGGCGAAGCGCTCACGCACCCATCTGGCTATCTCTCAGGTCTTGGGCGGCACCATCGCCGTCGCCATCATCTGCGCATGCGGATGCACGAGGGAGGCCCCAGAATCGCGGCCATGATTGCGAAACAGGAAGACGGATTCGATATGCGGTCGCTGCGCCAGCACGTTGAAGCAAGAGCGATAGGTCGCCGCGACGGCATTGAGCTCCGTA
This sequence comes from Beijerinckiaceae bacterium, assembly GCA_027346205.1. GTDB lineage: Bacteria > Pseudomonadota > Alphaproteobacteria > Rhizobiales > Beijerinckiaceae > Methylovirgula. The sequence goes on along the minus strand of DAIESR010000350.1, from coordinate 4,479 downwards.
TCTGAAAGCGTCGTCAGATCGGCATCATTGCGCGGGCTCTCGACGATGACCTCATGATAACCGAAACCAGGAAGCCGCATCTGCGGGCCAACACCGATAGGCTTCGGATCACCCTCGGGGCTCAGCGCCGGATATTTGTTGTTCACCTCCCGCGCCTGCCAGCCTGGCGCCACCTTCATCGGCGTTTCCGCGATAATGGTGGGAAGCAGGTTCTCATTTCCCGGACAGAACGGGCATGCTGGATCATAGGCCGCGATCGGCCCCCCATGCGCTTCGGCATGCCGCCAAGCCATGGGCCGGCTGCCGCGTGCCGGCGCAATAATGATCCAGGCGCCGGTCGTCGCATCCTGTCGATATTCGCTCACTGCAGGCGCACGGCCTCGTCACACATCGAACTCTCTTCCGCAACTGTCAGGCAACAGGGCCGCGCAGCTTGAAGCTCGCCTCGAACGAGCCGATCAGATCCAACCATTCCTCGGCCAAGCGCGTCATCAGAAAATTTTGGCGCACGGTTTCCTTCGCGGCGGCGCCGAGCCTTTCGCGAAGGCTTGCGTCCTTCAAGAGCTGCACGATCCTCGCCGCCGCTTCTTCCACCGTTTCGACCAGGAAGCCGTTTACGCCATCCGCGATTTGATGGCGAATGCCGCCGACCTTGCCGCCGATCACCGCGGCGCCCTTCCACATTGCCTCTGTCACTGTAAGGCCGAAGCCTTCCCGCGTCGATTTCTGCAGAACCACGGCGGCACGCCTTTGCAAAGCATTCACGAGCGCCGAGTCCTGCACGGACAAGATGCATATCCGCTCCTCGCGGCTGGCGCAGAGGGATGCAAAGATCTCCTGGCCTTCAGGATCATCCGTTGCAGTATTGCCGACCATGACGAGCGTGGCATCGACGTCCTTTCGCGCGATTCGAAAAGCATCGATCACGCCCTGCGGGTCCTTCCATTTGTCGAAGCGGGACACTTGAACGACGAGGGGCAAGTCGCGCGGGATCTCATAACGGTCGAGCCGCTCGTCGATTTCAGCTTCGGACAATTCCTTGTTGGTCGTCGTGAACGGATTGATCGCTGGCATGATGAAACGCTGCGGCGGGCTGATCTTCTGCGCATATTCGGGCAAGGACATCACGACCGCGTCGTAGCGCTCGATGAAAGGCGCGAGATAGGCCCATACGTCCGGATTCGGTCTGTTCAGGTCGAGATGGCAGCGCCAGATCCATGGCGCCGTCTTGCGATAATGCATGATGAGCGGCAGCGGCTGCGGATCATGCACGATGACGACATCATGATCGAGATGCATCCGACAGGCATTCTCATAGACGACCTCTTCATAAATATCTTTCTTGAGATCGCTCAGCATAATATCGCCGCCTTGCAGCGCATTATGCATCTTCTTGGTGACGCTGAAAAAATCCGGCCGGCCTTCGATCACGCGCCAGCCCGTGCGAATCCCGGCGGCGTTCATCAGCAAAGTAAGCGACGAGAGGAGTTCCGCGACGCCGCCGCCATAATAGGTCGAATTTATATTGACGACATGCAGGTCGCGCAGCGGCGCGGCTTTTGCCATGATCCGGTCGACCGTCTCGGCGCCGACGAAGGGCTCGAAATCCTCGATCGACGCAAGCCGAAAGCTCGGCGGATCGGCATCGGTCTCATCCATGGTTCATCCTTTTAGAGCCGATTTCAAAAAGCGAGAGCATGTTTCACAACAGGCGCGCATCCCGGTGGCGTCCGGCACGCCGATTTGGATAGGCGCTCCGATGGGCTCAAGCTGAGGGATTTGCCGATCCCGACCATGATCTCCATCAAACGGGCTTGGGCGGTACGGGAGCAACGATCCCCCAAGGCAGCCGGCCTCGCGCCGATTCCAGCCATAGATATTCCAGAGCATCGAACAGCGCTGGTCGAAGACGCCTGCTGCACGGCACAATATCTGCTTGATCAGCGCATCACCGGCCTGTCGACATTAGGCGTCGGTGGCTGAGAGATGCGACGCGCTCCCGCCTGCAGCAAGCAAGGGAGCGCCATGACAAATCTTCGCGCGCCGGATGGCGCTTATATTTCCAACATTGGTCCTCGCGAAAAAGCGATCATCCTTGCCCGTGCGGCAAAAATCGGTGAGTCCTATAATCTCTGCCGCGAGACCTCGATCAGGCTGAGCGACGATCTCGGCTTTCCCGCTCAGGTGATGCGCTGTCATGGCCTCAAGACCGAGGCGCCGGATGCGGACGCGCGCTGGCTGGCGCTCGCCATTCAGTCATTCTGGGTCCATTTCGTCGTGAAAATCGGCGAGGACGTGATCGATCTGACGCGGCGGCAATTCTTTCCGCGCAGCGGCTTTCCCTTCATTCAGTCCTTCAGCGCCTGCGAAGCCGAGTGGGACAGCGTCGGTGTCGATGTGCCGCGCTCACGCTTTCGCGAACTCCAGACCCTTCCATAAGCTGGTCATTGCCGCATGATGTATCGGCCGGCACGACATGTGCTTGCAGATGTTTATTGCCAGCCGTTGGCATCGGGCGTTGGCAACTGAGAGACCATGCGCGCTCCCGCCTGCGACAGCGAGCGCGACCATGGGTCTTCGTGCACCTCTTCCTGCCTATATTTCCAGCATTGGTCGCCATGAGCGACACATCATCCGCGCCCATGCCGACAGGATCATGGAACCTTATAATCTTTGCGTCGAAACCTCGGTCGATCTGACCGCCGCGCTTCGCGACAAGGGTTTTTCAGCGCGCATGCTTTGCTGCACGGGCCTGAAGACCTTGGCACCCGATGCGGATTCACGCTGGCATGATCTCGCGCCCCAATCGCGCTGGGTCCATTGCGTCGTGAAAATCGGCGAAGAGATCATCGATCTGACGCGGCGGCAATTCTTTCCGCTCAGCGCCTTTCCTTTTATCCAATCGATGAGCGCTTTCGACGCGGAATGGGACAGCGTGTCGCTCTCGGAACCCGGCCCGCGCATGCAGCCGAAACTGCTGGCTGTCGTGGACTGAGCAGCTCCGCCACGCGCCATTGTCCCAAGACATGGGCCAAGACATGAGCCAGAAACGCGAACAACGGCCAAAACTTCGACCGCTGTCAGCGCTATTACTGATTTTCCCGAGATGACGAGACGCGATCCGCCTCGCTTATTCCGCCGCGATCCGCAGCGCGCGGATCTCTTCGAATCTGTCGTTCGAGAGCGCGAAACTGCCGCGACCGCCGGACAGCGGTCGATAGGTGACGGCGTTCTGGCACAGGAAGTCGAACCAATCCTGCGGATCCATATGCGCCGGCCGATTGTTGATCATATTCACGCGGCCGTTCGGATGAAAACGGACCTCGATCACGACTCCACCACGACTTTCGTTATTGGTGTTTTCTTCGATTTTTTCTTGAGATTTTTCTTTCATGGGACCCTCGTTGGTCGAACGCCGAGGGTCTAGGGGCTTGATGCATAGCGGAAAATTCCGGATAATTACTTACGTAATTTTACGGAATTGACCTTCGTTCCACGGAAATCGGTAGCGACCACACTGCTGTCCTGGCCGTTTCTGGACTTGATCCAGGGATTGACCCGGCCATCCACGAGAGGGCCGGCGAGGGACCGATCAATTGCCGTGGTTCCGTCAGACAAAAGTGCCTGGATGGCCCGGTCAAGCCGGGCCATGACGCCGCGGGCGAGGCACATTCACACATAGATCTTCCCGCCCTTTTCCAAAAACTCAGCGCTCTTTTCCGCCATGCCCTTTTCGCGCTCTGCGATCTCGGCGGCTTCCACCCGCAGATCCTGGCTGATCTTCATGGAGCAGAATTGCGGCCCGCACATGGAGCAGAAATGCGCGACCTTATGCGCCTCTTTCGGCAAGGTCTCGTCGTGGAACTGCGCCGCCGTCTCAGGATCGAGCCCAAGATTGAACTGGTCCTGCCAGCGGAAATCGAAGCGCGCGCGTGACACAGCATCATCTCTGATCTGCGCCGCCGGATGGCCCTTGGCGAGATCGGCCGCATGCGCCGCGATCCGATAGGTGATGACGCCGGTCTTCACATCGTCGCGGTCGGGCAGGCCGAGATGCTCCTTCGGCGTGACATAGCAAAGCATGGCGCAGCCATACCAGCCGATCATCGCCGCGCCGATCCCCGACGTGATGTGATCATAGCCCGGCGCGATGTCGGTCGTGAGCGGCCCAAGCGTATAGAAGGGCGCCTCGTCGCATTCCTTCAGCTGCTTTTCCATATTGACCTTGATCTTATGCATCGGCACATGGCCGGGGCCTTCGATCATCACCTGGCAGCCCTTCTTCCAGGCGATCTTGGTGAGTTCGCCCAGAGTTTCAAGCTTGGCGAATTGAGCGCGGTCATTGGCATCCGCGATCGAGCCCGGCCGCAGACCGTCGCCGAGCGAGAAGGAGACATCATAAGATCGCATGATGTCGCAGATCTCTTCGAAATGCTCGTAGAGAAAGCTTTCGCGATGATGCGCGAGGCACCAACGCGC
>DAIESR010000335.1 GCA_027346205.1 Beijerinckiaceae bacterium | reverse complement strand
ATCGCCGATCTCGATCGACGAACTCGCGCGCACCGCGGAAGTGCCGGCCGGTGAGCTTCGCGCGATCCTCCTCGAATTGGAACTGGCTGGCCAGCTCGAACAACAAGGCAACGGCCTCGTCAGCCGCCTGTGACGAGCACGGGCGATGACGCTGCCATCACTCCTGTCGGCGCATATGAAATTCCGCTTCGAGCCGTGCCATGTTGAGAAAATAGGTCAGCATGTCGAGCCGGGCACCGCCCGCCATGCCTGCAAGCTCGGCGGTGATCGCGGCGATATATTCGGCAATGCTCGCCGCATCCTTGCTGGGTTGCCGGCTGTAGGGGGATGATCGTTCGACCTGCGCATTTTCTGTTGGCGCTGGCGGGTCCGCCTTGCGGACAGTCCGAGCGCGGGAGCGGGGTTGCGAGGATTTGGTCGCGGTCATTCTGGCCCCCGGCGAAAATTCAACCTCGGTAAATGAATATACTCGTTAAAGTTGTACTGTTAGCCAAGCCCCAGGTCAATTGATCACGTCGGTTTTTCGTCTTCGTTCACGGGACCGAGGCGGCTTGTCGATCTGCAATCGCGGCGAACTTTATCATTCCTCGGAAAAGATACGGAAATTTTGGGACTGAAGATAGGTCGAAAATTGACGGTACGGCAGCGGCGCTGGCTCCAGCTATGGTCTGCGACGTTCCCGCAGTATCGGTAACTCCGCGCCGGCATCACAGATTTTGTCCGGCTTCGGCCAAAAGGAGGTGGGCGCCGGCCCTGAGAAAACGCTCCGGGTTGACGGGGGTGCCATCGATCCTCGTCTCATAATGGAGGTGCGGACCAGTGGCCCGCCCGGTGGCGCCGATGCGTCCGACGATCGTTCCGGCCTTAACCTTCTGTCCGGGCCTGACTTCGAATTTCGAAAGATGGGCGTAGCGTGTGGTCAACCCATTGCCGTGATCTATTTCGACCATATTGCCATAGCCGCCATCGGCACTGGCGAAGACCACGGTGCCATCGGCCGTGGCCCTGACGGGCGCACCATATTCGTCGCGCAGATCGAGGCCGGTATGCAGCGCCGGCCGGCCAAGAAAAGGATCGATCCGAGATCCGAAGGGCGAGGTCACCACGGGATGGTCCGGCAGCGGCGCGGCGAGTGGCACATAGGCTTCGATGAGGCGAAGTCTTTCCGCCGTCGCTATGGCATTTTGTGTGGCTGTCGCTGCGCGCGCGAAAGCCACATCGTCCGCTGTGACGGTTGGCAAGGGCACGAAGGGGCCACCAGTCGCTTCAGAGCTGGCGGCTTTCTTGGCCAGCGCGCCAGCGGGGAGGCGAAGCTGATCGGCCGAGAGCCCGGCCGAGGCAATGGCTGAGCGGATGTGCGCGGAAATCCGTTCGGCTGGCTTCTGCAGTGAGTGGAGAAGCGCTAATTGGGCATGGTCGAGTTGGTCTTGGCGCACGCTGAGACGGTTGAGCTTCCCCGTCAGCGGCAGGCCGAAGTCGAGGCTCAATGGAGAAAGATGTGCGCCGACCGGTTTCGAGGCGGCATGGTCTGCGCCATCTTCTGAGACGGCATGGCCATGCCTGTCTGCAGTATTGTTGAGTCGAAGCTGAAATCCTTCGGGGTGCGGCTTGAGCTCACCGGGCGTCGGCATATCGGGGGGCACGCGGGAGGGGCCGAGTGGTGCATAGGCACTGGTCTCGGCGGGAAGCTCCGGCGCGAAAGCACCCGTCAACAGTGGATTGGTGCTCGCGGCTACCTCCGGTTTTAGCGTGTCGGGACTCGATGCGGTCATGAGCGCTTCGGACGTTTGATGCATGGCCTTGGCGCGCTCCGCCAAGCGGGCAACAAGTAGGGAGCGGCTTTCCAATTCGCCCTGTCGCTGCGAAAGAGCGTTAAGCCTTTCCGCGAGTTCGGCCGCATTGATCTTGGCATGTTGGGTCAGATTAGTGACCTCATGCCGGAGCACCGCGATGCGATCTTCGTAGCTGTATTGCATCGCGATTTGTCGGCGACTGAGCTGTGCGAGCAGATCGTCGTGAAAAATATAATAGCAGGTGGCACCGAGATAAATCAGGCCCGCGAGTGGCAGAAGTCCCATGAAGATCACGAGAGCAACTGGCGGCAGGACGAGTGTCCGCGTCCGTTGGCCGATGGCGAGGCTGAGCCGCAATTGAAGGGGCCTGGTCCGTGTGCCGGAGCCCATTTGACCCGAGAGCATGGCTTGTCCTTACCCACTTCATCCGGTGACACTGTGGGCCAGAACACAATCTTAAGGTTAATATTCGCCTAAACTTGAAAAGATAAGTTATTATGAAAGCTTGCGTGCCGCCGCAAGTACGGCCTCGGCATGGCCGGGCACTTTGACCTTGTTCCAGACTTCGGCGATCTTGCTGTCCGCTCCGATGAGGAAGGTCGTGCGCTCGACACCCATATATTTGCGCCCGTACATGCTCTTTTCTGTCCACACGCCATAGGCTTCGAGCATGGCTTTCGACTCGTCTGAAGCGAGGGCGAGAGTGAGATTGTGTTTGGCTTTGAATTTACCGTGCTTGAGTGGCGAATCCGGAGAAACACCGAGAATTGCTGTGTCTATCTTGTCGAATTCGCTTTTGAGAGCGGAAAAGTCGATGGCTTCCCTGGTGCAACCGGACGTATCGTCCTTAGGATAGAAATAGAGCACGAGCTTTTTACCGGCATAGGATTGCAGCGTGCGCATCTTACTGGAGTCGTCGGGCAGTTCGAAATCTGGCGCTTCATCGCCGTGGCCTAGTTTCTTGCTCATCATCGCCTTCCTTTCGTCTCATTGAACGGCAATTCGCTTTGCAGGAAATACGCGCGGGAGAATTGACTGCGCGGCTTTCGACAAACCCCGTATATTCGGGTACGAATCCTGTTTCCAGCGCTGGCTTCACGCGAAAGGCCTCCTCTTTTTGGTCGACCAAAGCGAAGATCTTCGCTCCCGATCGGGTTTTGCCGAGGATTCCCCGGCCGAATGTCGGGATCGGCAAGGGGGGCCTTGGCCGATCAGGCTGTTGCGCTCGCCGACACGTATGGCCTGCGTGGTGCGCCGAACACTGGGCTCGCTTGCCGGGTTGATCCTGGTTGTCGCCTTGGCAGGCGGCTTTTTCGCGCTCTATCTCGGCAAAGGGCCGATTGCGCTGGCCGGAATGGGCACGCGCATTACGCAGGCCCTGAATGAGCGCGTCGGCCACGGCTATGCCTTCAAGGTCGGCGATGTCTCGCTGGTCGCGCATGGTTTTGGGCCGACACTCAGCATCGACAATCTGTCGCTTACCGATAGTGCCGGACACGCTATCGTCTCGGCGCCGCGCGCCGAGGTTTCGGTCGACATGCTTGCCTTGTTCATCGGCAAGGTCGTGCCGAAGCGGCTTGAGATCTTCGGCATTGAAATGCGTCTCGAACTCCTGCGCGACGGATCGCTTGCCGTCTCGGCTGGCGGCGGCAAGCAGGGTGCCGCTCTGCCATTGCTTCCCCTCGCCGCCGCCATGGGCAATATCCACACTCAGATAGGCCCCGTGGCTGCGCGGACGGATGGTCTGGCATCGGAGGCGGGTGCCGGCACAAGCGGAGCGCCGGATCAATCTGCGGACATGTCCACAGTTCCGCCACGTTCTCTCATGGTGAAGCGCATTGGCGCGGCGTTGCGTCTGTTGATCGATATGTCGACCACGCCAGGCGGCCCGCTCGCAGCGATCGATCGGGTCGGCATATCGGATGGTCGGCTCGTTATCGCCGATCGCGCCGCCGACGAGATCCGGGTCTATCAGGACCTCCGCTTCGTGCTCGACAAATCCGGCGGCGATAGGAATTTAAATCTGTCGGCGAAAGGACCGAATGGCATTTGGTCGGTATCTGCTGATGCCTCTGGCGCGCCGACCGGCGTGCGGCGGCTCGACATTGGCGTCAAGAATATTTCGATCAACGAGATCTTGCTCGCATCGGGGCAGCGCAAGCTGCCGATCGACTTTGATATGCCGATCTCCAGCAAATTCATTCTGGCATTGGCGCCGGACGGCGGGCTGACGCAGGTCGCGGGCAAAATCGACCTCGGCTCCGGATATTTGCGTTTCGACGACCCCAATGACGAGCCGAAGATGATCGATTCGATCACCACGGCCTTTCATTGGGATCGGGCGACGCGCCATATCGCGATCGATAAGCTGCGGCTGCGCGCAGGTGGCACGAATTTTACCCTTGATGGCGCGGTCGTTCCGCCGGTCAGAGAGGGCGAGGCTTGGCGGATTTTGCTCGCAAACAAGGGCCGGCAGATTTTCGGCGCGGAACGGCCTGGAGAGATGCCGATTGCGCTCGATCATTTCGGTATCGCGGCGCGGCTCAATCTCGCTCAGAAGCGTCTGGCGATCGAGCGTTTCGCGCTGAGCGGTCCGGAATGCAGCTTCGCCATGTCGGGCTCCATGGATTGGAAGAACGGGCCGCATTTAAGACTCGGCGCTTCGATGGGGCCAACGCAGAGCATGGTTGCGTTTAGGCTTTGGCCGTCCTTTATCGTGGCTGATGTGCGGAGCTGGTTTCTGTCGCATTGGAAGCAAGGGCTGATCGAGAAGGGCACGCTGCGTGTCGATTTCGATGCGGATATGATGAATGCCATGCGGCTGCAGCACGCGCCGCCGGACAATGCGCTCGCGATGGACTTTACTGTTTCCAAAGGCGTCGTCGACTTCCTTCCGGGCGTACCGCCTCTGCGCAACATTGACGGCACGGGCCATATCACCGGCCGCACATCGACATTCGTTGCCACGAGCGGCAATCTGGATGCTGGAACCGGCAGTCCGCTGATCATGTCTCAAGGCGAGTTCCGCATTGCCAATGCGGAAATTAAACCGACGCCGGCGCAACTCACAGCGCAAGTGGCAGGTAGCGTCGAGGCTGTCGGGGCGCTGCTGAGCCGTGAGGCGCTGAAACCCTATGCCAGTCTGCCGGTCGATCCGACCAGCCTGAAGGGACATATCCAAGGCACATTGGGCATTGGTCTCAATCTCGGGCCGGTGATGCGGCCGAAGGATACGCGGCTTACCATCGATGCCACCACCTCTAATCTGACTGCCGAGCATCTGGTCGGCAAGGAGCGGCTCGAAGGCGCGACGCTCAATGTCGTCGTCGGCGCGAACGGCCTCAAGGCTACAGGCCAGGGCCGTATCTTTGGCGCTCCCGCGAGCTTCGAAATCGACAAACCGGTGGACCAGCCGGGTCAAGCCTCTGTCAGTCTCGTGCTCGATGATGCGATACGGGCCAAGCAAGGGCTCGGCGCCCTTTCCAATGTACGCGGGCCGATCACCGCCCATTTCACCACGCAGCTCGGGGCCAGCACGGCTGTGAAGGCGCAGGTCGATCTCGACCTGTCGCATGCCGCGATCGAGGGCCTGCCTGGAATCACGAAGCCAGCGGGGCGTCCGGGCAAAGTGAGCTTCAATCTTGCGAGCGATGATAAAGGGACGCGGATCGACCAATTGGTCATTGATGCCGCACCGATTCGGGCTCGCGGCTCAATCGATCTCGGCAGTGATCTATCGCTCATATCCGCGAAATTCTCGCAGGTGAGGTTTTCGCCGGGCGACGACATGCGCGTCGAGGCCGCGAAAGCAGCCGATGGCATCAAGGTGGTCGTGCGTGCGGCAGCGCTCGACGCGCGGCCGTTTCTTCGCAATTTTACTTTCGCCCATGCCGATCACGCCGCGGCGGACAGCGATTCACACAAGCAAGAGGACAGGAGATCGGCGGCGGCAGCGGCGGAAACAGTGGCCGGCAAGTCCATCGATCTCGATCTGAAATCGACTGTCATGACCGGCTTCAACAAGACGACGGCGTCGAATGTCGATTTGCATCTCGTTAAACAAGGTCCGGCATTGCGGCAATTCGCATTATCCGGCCGTTTCGGCCGTGGTTTGATTTCAGGCAATCTGTCGCAATCGAATTCTCCTTCGCCGCAATTGAATCTTGCTACCGGGGATGCCGGTGGATTGCTCGCCATCCTCGATCTCTACAAGCATATGGATGGCGGTCAGCTCGAAGTGGCCATGCGGCTCGGTAATGATGCGCTGGCTGGCGCGCTGTTGATCAAGGATTTCATTTTGCGCGACGAGCCGGCGCTGCGGCGTCTCGTGACCGAGGGAGCGCAGCAGCACCCGATCGGTGTGGCGCCGGGTGCGGCGCGCCAGTCCTTCGATCTGAATTCCGTCGCCTTCTCGCGGTTGCAGGTCAATTTCCAGCGCGCCGGCAGCCGGCTCGATCTGCGCGATGGAACAATGTATGGCGCGGAAATGGGTCTGACCGTCGACGGCTGGCTCGACTTCGCCCGCGACCGCGTCAGCATGGAAGGGACTTTCGTGCCTGCCTATGCGGTGAACAATCTCTTCTCGCAGATCCCCGTCTTCGGCCTGTTTCTCGGCGGCGGCAGTCACGAAGGGCTCTTCGCCGTCAATTACCGGATTTCCGGCGCGGCCACCAAGCCGACGCTCAACATCAATCCGCTCTCGGCGATCGCGCCGGGCATTTTCCGTAAGATCTTCGGCGCGACGGATTTTTCCGCGCCCGATGCAAGCTCGCGCTCTTTCAATACGCAGCCGCCGCGCTGACACATGATCCCGAAAAGTTGCAGACTTTTCGGACGAGATCATGCGCGGAAATAGAGAGCATGACCCCGAAAAGTTGCTAGCCCCCGGATTTGATCGCATCGGCGCTAAAATAAGCGGGCCATTTTCTGATAGCTACGTCGTCGGGGTGGCCCGTGAAGATGTTTTTGCAGTGCCGGCATTCCACGTTGCAAGGTATCGATCGTCGGTTGCGGCATCATGGCGCCCGACACTATCTGCTTCGCCAACCAATGGGAATCCGTTCAGCTTTCGAGTCAATCATCCG
>DAIESR010000326.1 GCA_027346205.1 Beijerinckiaceae bacterium | reverse complement strand
GATCCACGCGAGTCGCCGGGGCAATTGGGGAGCCCGCTGACGCCGCCTTACCCTGATCTCGCAATTGCCGCGGGGCGGCGCGCAGTTCCTTATCTGCGAATGCTCAAAAGAGCGTCCAAGGGGACGACCTTCACGATTTTCGTCAAAGATCCCTATTGGAGCCGGCGGCGGATGGATCTCATCATCGTGCCGGAACATGATCGACTCGCCGGGAAAAACGTTTTCGCGACATTGACGCCAGCCCATCGGCTGCATGCCTGGCGTCTAGCCGCGGCGCGCGACACCGCCGACCGCCGCGTCGCGCATCTGCCGCGCCCCCGGGTGGCGCTCATCCTCGGCGGGACGAGCCAGCACCATCGCTTCGCGGACAAGGACATCGAAGCGCTCGCCTGGATCGCGGCGTCCATCGCGCTCCAGGGCAAGGGCCTGATGGTCACGCCCTCGCGCCGCACGCCGCCGGAGCTTCGCGATGCCATAGCCAAGGTGCTCGCCGGCCTGCGGCAGGATCTGGCGAAGAACGTCTTTCTCTGGGACGGAACGGGCACCAACCCCTATGTCGTCATTCTTGCCCATGCTGATTCGATCATCGTCACGGGCGACAGCGTCAACATGGTCGGCGAGGCGGTGGCGACGGGGGCGCCCGTGCATGTCTATGAACCATCAGGCGGCCATCGGAAGATCAGCACCTATCTCGCCCGGCTCGAGGCCCTGGGAGCGATCAGGCGCTGGCGCGGCGATCTCGAAGACTGGTGCTATGAGCCGATCAATGCGACGCCTTTGATCGCGGAGGAGATCGCAAGGCGGTTTCGCGACTTCCTTGAGAAACGATCAGCTGGATGAGCGCGGTTCCACCCACAGACCGGTTGCGCTGCGGCAAATAGCCATCCATCAACGCCCCTCTCACAAAAATTTCGTCGGCCAGATGATCGTGCGCCACATATGCGCGCAAGAACTGTCATCGAAGCCAAGACCTTCCTCGGGCTGCCGGAAATGCCGGCCGATGATGTCGATGAAATCCTCCATATCGACGGTCACGCTCGGATCGAAGGCATACACGTCGTTCAAGGTAATGAGGCGCGCGGTCATGTAATATTTATGATCACGCATCTTGCGATAGGCCGCCTCGATATAGGGATCAGGCCTGAAATCGGCGCCGAAAAATTGCACATAGGCTTCGGGGTAAGAATAGCCGACCGCTTCATCGGCGAAGAAGCGCAACACTTGATGCGCTCGGATCGCCCAGGAGACTTCCTCATCGACATAGGGCTCGACGAGCTGCGCGCCCCAATAGCCATGCTCGCTGCGAATGAAACCCACGACGGAAATATCGTGCAGCAGGCAGGCCAGCACGGTCTTCTCGTCATGCCCGGCCTTCAGCGCGAGCCGCGCGCTCTGCAAGAGATGCGTCGCGGGCGCGAAGCGATGTTTGAAGAAATCGAGAAGCGTCGGCGCCTTGGGCATCGGCTGCAAGCGTGGGTCATCACTCATCAGCAGGCGCTTGCCCGCGAGCCGCGCAGGCGACAGATCCGGGAACCGCGTCGGATCAATTTCCCCTGAAGTGTAGAGCACCGATTTGATGACGACCTTGTCGAGCGCCATTGCCATCGCGCTTTCGAGCGCCTCGGCACGCGCGAGGGAATTGCGGGACTGAACAGCGACGTCAACGGGATAGGGCATGTGCTTTTCCAAATCTGCGGTCTCGTTCCGTCACGGACAAAACTCCTCCCATCGTCGTCCTTATGCATCAACAATCGGGGCAAGGCCGCGCTCAATATTCCCAACGTTGCGCGCGCGATACGAGAAAATCGCGAAACACCTGGACGCGCGCCACATTCCTCATCTCTTCAGGATAAACGAGAAAACATTCGAGCGTCGGCATCTCGGCATGCGGCAGGAGCTGCACGAGCCCATGGCCCGGAATATTGAGATAATCGGGCAAGACGGCGATCCCCACGCCCGCCTCGGTCGCGCGCTGGAGCGCGGTGATATTGTTGACCGACATGGCCGCTTCGCGGGGGTTCTTGGCCTCGCGGCCTATGTAGAGCAATGCATTGAGATCGTCGAGGAAGCTCGCGCCGGTCACCGCATAAGCAAGCAGCCGGTGATGATCGAGATCCTCCAGGCTCTGTGGCTGGCCGTGCCGCTTGATATATTCCGCCGAGGCATAGAGATGATAATGCACGGAGAAGAGCCGGCGGCGGATGAGGTCCGGCTGCTGCGGCTCGCGCAGGCGAAGCGCGACATCGGCCTCGCGCATGGCGAGATCGAGTTCCTCGTCGGTCAGGAGCACTTTCAACCTGATGTCGGGATAGAGTTCGAGAAACTGCCCGAGCCGCGGCGCCAGCCAATGGGTGCCGATACCGAAAGTCGTGGTGATGCGCAATTCGCCATGCGGCTTCTCGCGGCTGTCGGTCAGCCGCGTGCGCGCCGCTTCGAGCTTCGCCATCACATCCTGCACGGTGCGGAAGAGCAGATCCCCCTGTTCAGTCAGGATGAGGCCACGCGCATGGCGGTGGAACAGCGGCACTTCGAGATCATGCTCGAGCGCGCTCACCTGCCGGCTCACCGCCGATTGGCTGAGCCCCAGAGCTTCGCCGGCATGGGTGAAGGACCCGGCCTCTGCCGCCGCATGGAAGATGCGGAGCTTGTCCCAATCCATTCAAAGCCTCTCTGCCCTGGCCGTGGAGCATCCAAAGATCCCGACAGGCGGCTGCCACAAGCAGCAGCTTCCGTGCGACCGGCGTCGGATCAATCGCGCGTCATTCCGCGGCCGCACGCTGATGTGCCGTGGTGCTGAGCCAGCGCTCGACTTCGAGCGCCGCCATGCAGCCCATCCCGGCGGCAGTTACGGCCTGACGATAAATGTCATCGGCGACATCGCCCGCGGCGAAGACACCCGGCACATTGGTCGCCGTCGAAAAAGGCGCGGTCTTGATATAGCCGTTGGGCTTCATCTCGATCTGGCCGGTAAAGAGATCGGAGGCCGGCTTATGGCCGATGGCGACGAAGACGCCCTCGGTCGGCACATCACGCAGCGCACCTGTCTTCACATTCTTCAGCCGGACATGGGTGACGCCGGGCGGCTGGCCGCCGCCGCAGATCTCGTCGATGGCATTGTCCCAGATGACTTCGACATTGGGCGATTTGAACAGGCGATCCTGCAGAATGCGCTCAGCGCGGAATTCATCCCGCCGATGCACGATTGTGACCTTGCTGGCGAGATGACTCAGATAAAGCGCCTCCTCGACCGCCGTATTGCCGCCGCCCACCACGACGACCGGCTTGCCTCTATAGAAGAAGCCGTCGCAGGTCGCGCAAGCCGAGACGCCATAGCCCTTATAAGTCATCTCCGAGGGAATCTCGAGCCATTTGGCCTTGGCGCCGGTGGCGATCACCAGAGCGTCGCAGGAATAGATCTTGCCGCTGTCGCCATGGAGAAGAAAGGGCGAACGGGAAAGCTCCACCTTCACGACATGGTCGGCAACGAGATTGGCGCCGACATGTTCGGCCTGGAGCCGCATCTGCTCCATCAGCCAGGGACCCTGGATCGGTTCGGCAAAGCCCGGATAATTCTCGACCTCGGTCGTGATCATCAATTGCCCGCCGGGTTCGAAGCCGGCGATCAGGGTCGGCGCGAGCATGGCGCGGGCGGCATAGATCTCCGCCGTATAGCCGGCAGGACCGGCGCCGACGATGATCAATTTTGAATGGAGCGGAGCTGCGGCTGCGACATCGGTCATGAAAACCTCGGAATACACACGAAAACGGCCGCAGCGGCGGGAGCCGAGTCACAGCCTTCCAGATTCGCGAGCAATCTATGGGCCGGCCTGCGCGGCCGCAACCCTTCAGCCTCTTATGATGGCCTCGCCACGGCCATGAGAAGGGAGCGGAGAGTCCTCAGTCCGACGTGACGGGGCCGGCGCTGCCGCGGTGCGGGCCGCGATTTCCCCCGGCCAGGAAATCGGCCGCAGCGCGGAATTAACACTCGTGGCACTGCAAGGCAAAGATATCGGGGTTGGGCGCCGACGAGATGGCCCGCTATCCGGCGATTCGAGCGGTCGCTCATGCACTCCAATCGCCCGTTGTCGCTAGACGGATCGGCACGCTATCCGCAGCGCCGCTGCGCGGCTGCCACTTGCGGCTCGAATATGCGATCGACGAGGACGGCTTTTGACTTGAGCTTCATCCTGACATAGAAGTAAATGTATTTACATGTTTGATTTCACTTATAGACTATAATAATTAGTCAAGTCTTTGAACAAATATTTACAACTAAGACAACAGACTTTACAAGTGCCTATCCTTCCAAAGAAATGATGCGCCGCGCCCGATCAAAGGCAGCCGAAAGTCGATCATTTTCAATTATGTCGGGCCAGGATGGCAAGCCCGCGACCAGCTTTCCTTTCCGGAAGAACCTGTCGGGCTCGAATGAGTAACAGGGTCATTCAATGATTTGATCCGAGTATCGACGGCTGTATATGAATATTTATCTATTTGTTTTTACATGATAAACACAAATTTTTGTCAAATCCATGGATAGATATTCACAGAATTGACGATTGCATTCACAACCCATTTTTGGCTGCTACAGCGCGCCATTATGTGCACCAAGCCAAAAAAGTAACGTAGCCTCGAGAACCGAGACGGGAGATGCATGGCTCCAATCAATGCCGCTCGGCTCTCCGTTGCCAGAGAACCGAGCGGGCGCGCCAAATAGATATCAACGGTGCGGGGGCGGAGCAGCTTCGAGCGTCAGCTCGCCGACGCCGGCGGCGATATTCAAGCCGCTCTGCGAACTGACGGAAACGGGTTGCAAGGCGATCGTGCGGTCACTGCCACCGACGAGGACATTGGCGCCGAGGCCGGCGCCCACCGAGGCTTCAGCCGTCACACCGAGATAATGTCCGGCAAGCGGATGGGCGCCGTTGGCCGAAGGCGCGAACACGCCCCAGACGAGCCGACCGGCGCCACTCACCCCGACATCGAGGCCCAGTTTCTTGATGGTCCCGACATAATATTCCGGACCTCCATGGGTGGGCATGAAGCGGCAGGCCAACGCTCGGCTCGACGTGATGACAAGCCCGACCCCGGGCGAGACGTTGCATTCAAGCACGCCGATCTGTTCTCGCGCCTGCGCCGGCAATGCCGAAACAAGGCAGCTTGCCCCGAGAACCAGACCGGCAACGACAGCGTCACCGACAGAAAGTCGCGGAAAAACCATGAAATATCTCCCTATGCTCCCAGCATCAGGAGAACGGCTGAGTCATGGCTTTGGTTCCGGGCTTGATCGAAGCTGTCTGACTTCAGCGGGTCACGAGACCGTATCGACGCGGCAGCACTCGGCCCATGCCGCGGCCCGCCTCATCTCTTCAGGGCCATTTCACCAAAGGCGGCATGGAGGAGAGGATCGATTCGACATTGCCGCCGGTCTTCAGGCCGAAGATCGTGCCGCGATCATAGAGCAGATTGAATTCGACATAGCGGCCGCGCTGCACGAGCTGCGCATCGCGCTCGGCCTCGCTCCAAGGCATCGTGAAATTGCGCCGCACGATTTCCGGATAAATGGCCAGAAAAGTCTCGCCCACATCGCGCGTGAAGGCGAGATCCGCCGCAAAGCCCTCCGCGCTCGCGAGATAATCATAGAAAATGCCGCCGATCCCGCGCGGCTCATTGCGGTGCTTCAGGAAAAAATATTCCTCGCACCAGCTCTTGAAGCGGGCGTAATCGGCGACCGAATGGCGCCCGCAGGCCGCCTCGAAAGCCGCGTGGAAGCTCAGCGAATCAGGGTCCTCCTGCGTCCGGCGCGCCGCCAGCATCGGCGTGAGATCGGCGCCGCCGCCGAACCAGACTTTGCTCGTGACGACGAATCGCGTGTTCATATGCAC
>DAIESR010000322.1 GCA_027346205.1 Beijerinckiaceae bacterium | reverse complement strand
CTTCTCGGCGGGCTCATCGGGTCGGCGCTGGTGGGCACTTTTGGCGGCATTCTCCTGTCCTACGGATTGGTTTCGCCGCTTGCTCAGAAGATCAAAGTGACTCGCGAGAAGCATTTGCGCTCCTATTTTATCGTCAAGCAGACGTTGCTCGCCTTTATGAATGGCGCCATGCCGCAGATCGCCTTGGAGCATGGGCGCAAGACGATTTCGTCGCATGACCGGCCTTCGATCGATATGGTTGAGAACGAGACTATTTCCGGCACATCAGCTAATCGGCAGGCGGCATGATGGAACCCAGTCCGCAAGCACCAGAGATCCGGTATGACGGGCCGGAAAGATTGCTCGACTCGGCGGGCGTTTCTCTTGAACGCATGCCGATGCTGCATGTCATTTTCGATCGCATGGCGACGCAATGTTCCGAGAGTTTGCGCCAGCTTTCGACCGCGCCGGCCTTCGTGACTGTGAATTCGATGAAGGCCGAGCGAATCGGCAATATACTTGAGTCTTTTGAGGGTCATGCCGTGGTCGCCCTCGCGCACGCGCTGTCTTGGGATACGCGCGTGATGTTCGGACTCGAAAACGGGCTCGTCTTCAATTTGCTCGAGGCATTGTTTGGTGGCGACGGCAGTGAGCTGCCTCAGGTCGAGAATCGCTCTTTGACCAATATCGAATTGCGTGTTGCCCAGAAAATTCTCGATCTTGTGTCGAGAAATTTGCAGACGTGCTTTTCCTCGGTCGTCCCGACGCGCTTCAAATTCGAGCGGCTTGAGACGCGCATGGATTTTGCCGTTATTGCGCCGCGCAACAATTTTGCTGTCATTACCAAGTTGAACATTCGCCTGCTCGGTCGCACGGGAGAGTTGTTCATCGTCATTCCGCAGGCGGCGCTGACCTTGATTCGACAAAATCTTTCGCGCGACCTCAGCAATGAAGTGTCGGTGCCTGATCCGTTTTGGAGCAAACAGATCCATAGTGAGGTCGGGCGTGCGGAAGTCGCGGTTCGGGCTGTGATCGAGGAGGAGGGCTTCACTTTGGGAGATATTGCCGATCTGCAAGTCGGCCACATCCTGCAGCTGCAGGCGACGCCGCGCAGCCGCGTGAAGCTGGAAGGCAATTCAGAGCCGTTGTTCTGGTGTCAGCTCGGCCAGGCGGAGGGGCGGTACACCCTACGGATCGAAGATTTCGTCGATGGCGAGCAAGAATTCTTGGATGATCTTCTCGGCCGCTAGAGCTGATCCCGCCTATATGGAATCGCTTGTGATCCATTTAGGTGAATCTTCGCTGATCCGTCATTGCTGGATGTGTCGGGCCGGTTATTTCTTCAACCGTGGCGGCGATCGCCGTCTTTTGCTTCGGCCGGTCTCGATGCCGGTTGAGCATGCTCGGGACGTTCTGCGGATTGGGATATGAAAAGGAAAAATGAGAGAAATTCTCTAGAGCATGTTCCGGAAAAGTTGGTAGACTTTTCCATTATTTTAGACATCGGATACATCCGATGTCTCATTGACGGGAACATGATCCAGCTCTTTGATTTTGAGCGTTTTCTTCTCGACCGGATGATTCCTTCCGATCGGAAAACGCTCTAACGGAAAAGTTGAAGGGCTTTTGCGATAGGAGACGGGCACCAAGGCAGAGCGATCCGGACACGCATTGGGCAACTACGACTGGCGCGGATTGAGCGAGCGGTCGAATGAAGGTCGAAAGCCATGATCGAAGACGATATGATGGACGCCGAAGGCATCGATACCGCTGTTGGCGGCGATGGGTCGATGGGATCTGCGCAAGCGACGATGAGTGGCGGTCGCAATATTGAATCGATTCTACGTATTCCTGTCACCGTGCAGGTCGTCCTCGGCTCGACCAGCATGCCGGTTGCGAATTTGCTGAAACTCGGACGCGGCGCGGTCATTCCGCTCGATCACCGGGTGGGGGAGCCTGTCGACGTTGTCGTCAATGGCCGCGTGGTGGCGCGCGGCGAGGTGGTCGTCGTCGAGGACGACACGTCGCGGTTCGGCGTCTCTTTGACCGAGGTTATTGGTCCTGGTAATCCCGTGGAGTGACGTTAGCCAATGACAGCCGAAGCCTCTCCCACACCCGACGCTGTTGTAAGCAGGCAATTGAACGGGTCGGAAAAAGTTGCCGCGCTTCTGCTGGCCATGGGGAAACCCTTGGCGGATAGGATGCTGCGCCATTTCGATCAGGATGAATTACGCCAGATCACGCGCTCGATCGCCGATCTCGGCGTCGTGCCCATGCCCATGCTAGAGGATATGATCGAGGACTTTGCCGGCCAGTTCGCGAATGGCACCGGGCTTATGATCTCGGCGTCGGATGCCGAGCAGCTTCTCTCGGGGGT
>DAIESR010000304.1 GCA_027346205.1 Beijerinckiaceae bacterium | reverse complement strand
TAGACGCTGTTGCGGCGGAAGAGGCTGAAGAGGGATTTATTTATCTCCGAACAAAGCCTTATCTCTGCGCGGCAAAGCCGAGATAGGTGGTGAGTTCCACGATCTGCTGGGCGGTGCCCGCGATATCGCCAGTCTGTCCCTGAAGCTGCCGCCGCGCGATAACGGTCACGCCATAAGCGGCGGCCGTGCTGATGATTTGTGCCGCAAGCACGCGCCCGAAGCTCGCGCCTGCAAGCAGCGGAACGAGGCCGATGAGGAAAGCGGCAATGCCGGCGATGGCAAGCGCGCGTGCGCTCGGATGGGCAGCGGCGGCGCCGAGACCGTCTTCGCGCGCAGCGGGAAGAAGATAGAGCGGCAGAAGCGCAAGACAGCGCGAGCTGGCGGCGGCGGCGATCAGCACCGTAGCAGCGAGGCCGATGCTTTGTTCGGCGAGAAAGGAAAGGCTCATGACGCGGGCGAGCACGCCGATCACGAGGGCCAGACCGCCGAAAGTGCCGATCCGGCTGTCCTTCATAATGGCGAGCTTTTGTTCCCGCGTCGCGCCGCCCATGGCATCGGCGAAATCAGCGAGACCGTCTTCATGTAGCGCGCCGGTCAGGAGAATGAGAGCAGTCACAGCTGCGAGAGCTGCGAGGGAAGGTGGCAGGCCGAGCCGGGCGGCGAGCCAAAGAACAATAGCGGCGGCAGCGCCGATCAAAGCGCCGGCGATCGGCAGCATGGGCGCCGAGGCGGCGATTGAAACCTCCTGCTGCGGCTTTTCGAAGTCGAGCAGTGGAATCGGCACGCGCGTGCAAAATCGCAGGCAGGTCAGAAGATCCGCCAACCATTCGGCCAATCGCTTTGAAGAAAATCGCGAGGTCTCGGACATGTCGCCTCATGCTGCCGCATGTCCGAATATTTGTCGAGCGCGCAGATTGTTACTCAATGCGTAAGTGCGCGATTCGCGAATGCGCAACCCTTTCACAGGGCAGGCTTGCCCTTCGGGAATTCCTCGTCATCTTCCTCACGTGTTTCATCATGCGCTTTGTCGGGCAGCACTGCGGAGAGCAGAGTAGCGACCAGGATATTGGCGATAAGCCCGATCAGGCCATTATAGACCGCGACGCCCGAACCGAAGAGCGTATGAACAGGCACCCAAGCGCTCGGAGTCCAGGCGAGCCAAGTGCCGAGGATCATGCCGACGGCCCAACCCCAAAGCAAAGCCCAACCGCTGAACCAGCGGGTGAACAGGCCGAAGATCACGGCGGGGACGACTTGCGACATCCATACGCCGCCGAGCAATTGCAGATCGAGCGCGAATTTCGTCGGCACGAAGAGGATGAAGACCAAGGCGCCGAGTTTGACGACGAGCGACATGAGCTTGGCGAGCACCGCTTCTTCCTGCGCGCTCATTTGGGGATGGATGAAAGGCTTCCAAATATTGCGGGTGAATGTATTGGCGGCGCCAATCGACATCACCGCGGCTGGCACCAGAGCGCCAATAGCGATCGCGGCGAAGGCAAAGCCCGCGAACCAATCGGGGAAAATGGCGAGGAACAATTGCGGCACTGCATCCTGCGGATTGGCCACTTTGATCCCTGCCGCATGCGCCATAAGGCCCATCAGCGCGATCAGGCCGAGGAGGATCGAATAGGCGGGGAGGGTAATGGCATTGACGCGGATCGAATGCGCATCGCGGGCGGCGAGTATGGCCGTCATCGAATGCGGATACATGAAGAGCGCCAAGGCCGAGCCGAGAGCCAGCGTGATAAAGGGCCAGACCTGTTGCGGTGCCAGCAGCAATCCCGCTGTGACTTTGCCGCCTGACGCTGCCGTCTTTTGTGCGAAGGCCTCTCTGGCGGAGTCGAAGATCACGCCATAGCCGCCGAGCTTCATCGGCACGATGATGACCGCCGCGATGACGAAGATATAGATCATAATATCTTTGACGAAGGCGATCATCGCCGGTGCCCGCAGGCCGGAGCGATAGGTGTAGAGAGCGAGAATCAGAAAGGCGAGGGTGAGCGGCAGATGGCTCCAGAGTCCTTCGCCTTGGAAGCCCAGCGCCTGGATCACTTTCTCCATGCCGACGAGCTGCAGGGCGATATAGGGCATTTTCGCCAGAATGCCGGTGAAGGCGACCGCCAATTCGAGCCATTTATTGCCATAGCGCCCGAGCAGATAATCGCTCGCCGTCAGATAGTTTTTGCGATGGGCGATGCGCCATAGGCGCGGAAAAACGACGAAGAGGATGGGATAGATGATGATCGTATAAGGGACCGCGAAAAAGCCAAAGGCGCCGATCGCATAGACCACAGCGGGCACCGCGATCACCGTATAGGCCGTATAGAGATCGCCGCCGATCAGGAACCAGGAGATCCAGGGACCGAAGCGGCGGCCACCGAGCCCCCATTCATGCAGATCGGTGAGGTCGCCGCGTTTCCAATGCGCCGCCACAAAACCGAGGACGGTCACGAGAAGGAAAAAACCGATAAAGACCGCGGTGGCCGTCCAATTGAGATGAGCGATCACCGTTTCACTTCCTTATAGACGAGAAAGGTGAAGACGC
The DNA here is from genome assembly GCA_027346205.1 of Beijerinckiaceae bacterium. Taxonomy (GTDB): domain Bacteria; phylum Pseudomonadota; class Alphaproteobacteria; order Rhizobiales; family Beijerinckiaceae; genus Methylovirgula. The sequence goes on along the minus strand of DAIESR010000304.1, from coordinate 8,490 downwards.
TGGAGACCGGAATGAGAAGCAGAAGGAACCAATAGAAGAAGGGAAATCCGAAGAGGCGCGGCTCCATGACATTATAGAGTGGCGCGCAGAGCGCCACGACGCTCGGAAGCAGCAACAGCAGAGCCTTCTTCATATTGCCCCCGAACATCTCGATCATGTGATCGATTCTGCTAATTCTCGAGCGGGATGCGCGGCATGTTTCCGCAATCCGTGTCAGCGTGATTGCGTCGAAAAGGCCGGCTTCCGTTCTTCGATATTCCACTCGCAATTCCCGCGCGGCAAAGCCGCTTCGGGCCTGCTGCCGTGCAGCGGAGCTGAACTATTGGCCCAGGACTAGCTTTGCCGCCGGCGCCAATCAAGGCATTCCTCGAAATGAATATGTAATCTTCGAGGTCGCAAGCGGACTCGAGCCATGGGCCGCCGCGTCCCAGGCCTATTTGGCGAGCACTTCGACGTCGTGATCGCGTGTCGACTGCACTTTAAAGTTCGTCTGATAGGTCCTGTTGTCATGGCGCGCGATGACGACATATTCGCCTTCCGCCAAGACGAGGGACGGGAAGGCGCCGATCAATTCGCGGATGACGTCGCCGCCCGGCGTCAAGATCGTGAATGTGGTATTGGCCAAGGCTTCGCTGCCGGGCGCGTTGACGAGCTTGAGGGTGATGACCGCCGCGCGATGACGCAGGATCGCATCGGTCAATTTGCCGGCCTGGACGCGCAAATCGGCATGAACGACGGAGTTCGTCGCATTGGAAATGCCACTTTGCGTCTGCGATCCCGCGCCCGTCGTGTCGAGCAAAGTCGAGACGACGTGATAGGCGCCTTCCGGCAGGCCGATGACATCGCCGGATTCGGCCTTGGCGAGCACGAGCTTGGCTTCAGAATTGCCCGGCTCTGGGACATAGATGGAGATCGACAGCTTGGACGGGTTGATTGGCTTGTCGCCGAGCATGCCGACGATCCGTAGCCCCCCGGCGTTGAGCACGAGCCGCTCGCTCGTCGGCTGACCATTCATCGTCACCCGTTTCGTCATGCCGGCAAGCCCGAGAGCGGCATGGATGATATAGTTTCCGGCAGGCAGGGCGAGTGACGGGGTGGCGTTTGTCGATTCTGCGACAAGCTTATGGGAGCCATCCGGCGCCGCTACTTCGTCATAAACACGCCATTTGAGCCCGGAGTGTAATGGCTGAGTATCGGTGGCGCTGAGAAAAGCGGAGAGCAGCAAAACGCCGCGTGGCTGCTCGATGGCTGGGGCGGGCCGGGGTGCCAAGAGCCCGCCTTGTGGAATGATCGCCGGAACGTCTGGCGCCGGTTGTGGCGTTGCCGCTGGCTGCGCCTGGACGGTACTGGCCGCCAAGAACGTCAGGCCCGAGAGCGTCAGGCCCAGGAACGAGAGGCAGAGCAGCGCCCCTGGCATCCATCGGTAGAATGCCCGCGCAATGCGCGGAAGCCTGGGAAAGTCACTCGTCATTGCGTCTCTCGATGAGGCTACGCCGGATGGCGGTGAGATTGGTAAGCAAGGGTTCGAAGAAAAATTCGACATGATGATGTCAGGCACGCCAGTCCAGGCAGCGGAAGCGGATATTCGCATGTGCGTCATGGCTTGCCATCCGTGGTTCGCCCAAAATAATGCCGAACGCCAGCCGATTTGCTTTCGCGGCGGGGATGGGGTGAATTCTCGGCGCGGATTGCCACGCAGACAGGGACTTTCTTCATTCTATTCTTCTGGCGTCTATCTTGCGGACTTGCGAATTGAACGGCAGAGATGTGGCAAGGATCGATGCCTCGGCACCGACTGCGACGCAAGTGTGTTCTCACCGGGGCGAACTCGTTCAGCGGGTTATGGGCCTCGGAAAAGGTGGGGCGAGGCTCCGCCGCAATTGGGCTGCAAGGCCCGATCTAGACCCGCATCGAACGAAAAATGGAATTCTATCCGCTTATCTCATGCAATGGGCAGAATTGTAATGAATGCGACGATCGACCTTTTAAAGACGCGCCGCTCGGCGCCAGCCCTGAGTTTGATGGAACCTGGACCGACTCCGGCGGAACTCGAGACGCTTTTGACCGCGGCGTCGCGGGTTCCTGATCATGGCAAGCTCGCGCCATTCCGTTTTGTCGTGTTCCAGGGCGAGGCGCGGATGCGCGCCAGCGAAATCATCGCCGAGGTCTTCACCAAGGCGCATCCTGAGGCGGATGCCGATCAGCTCCGGATAGAGGGCAAGCGGCTGGCCTTGGCGCCGCTCGTCGTCGCGGTCGTTTCGCGTGCCGGCCCAAATGAGAAGATCCCCGAATGGGAACAGGTTCTCACTTCGGGCGCTGTCTGCATGAATCTGATCGTCGCCGCCAACGCCCTGGGCTTCGCCACGGTCTGGCTGACGGAATGGTATGCCTATGATCGTGCCGTGCTGGATCGGTTCGGCTTGGCAGCGAGTGAGAAAATCGCCGGTTTCGTGCATATCGGCCGCAATGCGATGGCGCGCGACGACCGGCCGCGCCCGGCGCTGGCCGATATCGTCACGACATTCGGAGCCTAAAGCATGTTCCGGAAAAGTTGATAGACTTTTCCATTATTCGAGGCATCGGATATATCCGATGCCTCATTGGCGAGAACATACTCCAACACATTGATTTTGCATGTTTTCTTATTGACCTGATGATTCCATCCTATCGGAACGCGCTCTAAAGCGCTTATCGTGTCAACCTAGGACGATGGGGAGGTCGTGGCGTCCGCCCCATTCCGTCCAGGAACCGTCATAGAGGACGATTCCTGTCTTGCCCGTCGTTTCAAGTGCGAGGAGGAGAATAGCGGCGGTCACGCCCGAACCGCATGTGGTGACGATTGGCCGAGACAGGTCGACACTGGCCTTGGCAAAGGCGGCGGCCACATCGTCCGGCGCACGTATTTCGCCGTTTTCGATGACATCGCGCCAAGGAACATTGAGACTGCTGGGAATGTGCCCCGAACGCAGGCCCGGCCGTGGTTCCGGCGTCTCGCCGCGAAACCGCGGCGCGGCACGCGCATCGACGATTTGCGCCGAGCCGGATTGCGATACTTGCAGAACATCCGACGCGGAAGCCACAGCCGCCGGATCGAAACGCACGTTGAAATTCTGCGGGCCCCGAGTGACAGCGCCGCTTTCGAGCGCACGGTCCTCCGCCTTCCACTTCGGCAATCCGCCAGTCAATATTTTTACGCTCTCTGCCCCGAAAAGGCGCAGCGTCCACCAGACGCGTGCGACGCCTTGCAAACCGGAAGCGTCATAGACAACGAGCCGCATCTTCTCGCTGATTCCGAGATCGTGCATTGCCACGGCAAAAGCCTCGGGCGAGGGCAGCATATGCGGCAGATCGGTCGTGTGATCGGCAATGGCATCAATGTCGAAGAAGACCGCGCCGGGAATATGGCCAGCGAGATATTCGCCATGAGCATCTCTGTTCTCGTCGGGCATGAAGAAAGTGCCGTCGATGACTACGAGATCCGGTTCGCCCAAATGTTCGGCGAACCATTCGGTCGAGACGAAGAAGGGCGAAGGAGAGCTGCTCATCGATGAGGCCTTACGAAACGCCGGGGATCAATTGACGGATGCGACGTGCGCAATGACACGGCGGCCTCGGACGCGGAGACCCATAATCCTGGCGTGTTTCAGGTCATTGCACAAGGATGCTCCGATCATGCGCGCCAAGGCTCTCGGCACAGCTACCCGCCACCGCGAAAATTCGCTCGTCGCGCCCGCCATTTTCTTTCTCTTTTGGCTCGCGGGATTCTGGTTCATGCTGCATGCAGCCGGCTGACAGATCGGCTTTGTTTTCGACGTGATCGTCACACAAAATCGGGCGTGATCGCGCTCTTGGTCTCGAGCCATCCCGGCACTGGAAGATTCTTCGTGCGCAGAAATTCGGGATTATAGAGCTTTGACTGATAGCGCGAACCAGAATCGGCAAGGATGGTCACGATCGTGTGGCCGGGTCCGAGCATTTTCGCCAAGCGGATCGCGCCGGCCACATTGATCCCCGACGAGCCGCCGAGGAGCAGGCCTTCGTGCGCGGCGAGATCGAAGAGGATCGGCAGCGCCTCTTCATCGGGGATTTGAAAGGCGAGATCGATCGGCGCGTTTTCGAGATTGGCGGTGATGCGGCCTTGGCCAATGCCTTCGGTGATCGATGAGCCTTCCGACTTCAATGCGCCATTCGTATAATATTCATAGAGCGCAGCGCCTTTCGGGTCGGCGAGGCCGATCTTGATATTCGGGTTCTTCGCCTTCAAGGCCATGGCGACGCCAGCGAGCGTTCCGCCTGTGCCCACAGCGCAGATGAATCCATCGATCTTGCCCCCGGTCTCGGCCCAGATCTCCGGTCCCGTCGTGTCGATATGACCCTGCCGATTGGCGACATTGTCGAATTGATTGGCCCAGATCGCGCCTTGCGGATGCTCTTTGGCAAGGCGTTCGGACAACCGGCCGGACAGTTTCACGTAATTATTGGGATTGGAATAGGGGACGGCCGGTACTTCGATCAGGCTCGCGCCTTGCAGGCGCAGCATATCCTTCTTTTCCTGGCTCTGCGTTTCGGGGATGACGATCACCGTTTGGTAGCCCAACGCATTCGCGACCAAGGCGAGACCAATGCCTGTATTGCCCGCCGTGCCCTCGACAATAAGGCCGCTGGGCTTCAATGTGCCGCGGGCGACCGCATCCGCGATAATGGCGCGCGCGGCCCGATCCTTGATCGAACCGCCGGGGTTCATGAACTCGGCCTTGCCGTAAATGGTGCAGCCGGTGAGCTGCGACGCATGTCGCAATTTGACGAGAGGCGTCCGGCCGATCGCCTCGACCACGGTTTCCGGAGAACTCATCTTGGCCTATCCCTATAAAAGCTGTCGACTATATAGATCCTGCAAATATACGCTGTCGAGCCGGACGACATTCGCATCGGCGGGCAGGTGATCCGAGCTGAGAGCAAAAATCATGTATCGTGCAAGGCCTGAGGATGGCGTCGCTTTCGTTACGGGCGCGAGCTCCGGGATCGGCCGTGCGACGGCCCTGGAGCTGGTGCGCCGCGGTTATCGCGTCGCCGTCACAGCAAGACGCGAAGAAGAGCTGGAGCAGCTCGCAGCAAGCGCGCCAGAGCAGATTTTTGCGTTTCCAGCCGATGTGACCAATGGCAGTGCGATGGGAGGCACTGTGTTCACGATCGAGGAGCAGCTCGGTCCAATCGCATTGGCCTTTCTCAATGCCGGCGTGTTCCTTCCCGCGGAAAGAGTGGGCTTCGACGCGGCGCTGATCGCCCAGACCTATGCCGTCAATGTCGGCGGTACGGTGAATTGTATCGCACCTCTGCTCGCCGCGATGATGACGCGGGGCAGGGGGCAGATTGCCATCAACGCCTCGCTCGCCGGCTATAACGGGCTGCCCGGCAATCTCGCCTATGGCGCCTCCAAGGCGGCATTGATTCATATGGCCGAAGCGCTGAAACTGACCTATGAGAGCAAGGGACTGACGTTTCAGATCCTCTGCCACGGCTTCGTGCGGACGGCGATGACCGATCAGGAGACGGATTTCGCCATGCCATGGCGGATCGAGCCGGAAGCCGCGGCCACGATCATCTGCCACGGCTTCGAGAAAGGCGGCTTCGAGATCGCCTTTCCCTGGCCGCTCGTCGCGGCCTCGAAATTCGTCCGGCTGCTGCCATATCCGTTGCGGTTTCGTCTCATCGCGGCGGCTTTGCGCAAGGCCGAACGAGATAGGACGCCGGAGGCGGCCGTAAACCCCTCGTTTCCGCCCGTGGATGGTCCGACGCAATCTTGAGATGACAGTGCGCAGCACGGTCCTCACTCTTGGGACGTCGGAGATTGCCGGCGTCTCTTGAGCGCGCATGAGTTCACGAACGAAAGCTGCGCCCGCGCATTGGAGCGCGTTGAGCCGATCTAAACAGGAATAGGGGACTGGGGCGGGGTTGGCTCCCTGAGCAGGACTCGAACCTGCGACCGATCGATTAACAGTCGATTGCTCTACCAGCTGAGCTATCAGGGAATGTGACGGGGGATATAGGAGGATTGAGGGGGATATGGCAAGCCCCGATCCGCTTTGGCAGGACGCAAATTCGAGCTTCGGCCTTTTGGCCGCGGCGCGACGAACATTCCTTGCGGGAGTGCCATTTCCTTTGCTATAGGCTCCGATACGCTGACGTCATGTTTGAGTCGGACGTTGGCCTCGTGGCGGAGTGGTTACGCAGAGGACTGCAAATCCTTGCACCCCGGTTCGATTCCGGGCGAGGCCTCCATTCCCCTTTTTGGGAACAGTAGCTAATATTGTTCAGGCGAAATGGGTGAGTGGAGCCTGTCGCGGCAGTCGCGACGCGAGAATCCAGGCCGGACTTGAAACCCCACCACGATATGCCCCTTGATGAGCGCTCATCGTGAATTATGCCCTTTCTCACAACATGTGAGAGAGCATTATCGCCTGATGGATCGGCGGTGGCCGGTTCGCCTCAGCTCAGCTCTGCCGCATCTGCCGGCATGTCCACAGCAATGTCCATCAGGCTCCCGCAATCGATCTCGGATTCGCATTCCGCTGCGAAATCCGCAACATCGACATAGGTACGCAGAACGGTCCAAGCCAGCTCGCCGCGCACGATATAGGTGACGCGGCGTCCCTGTTTCAGCAGCACCTTGCGCAGCGCCTTGTCGGCGGCGCGATAGCAGTGACCCGGCAGGATCATTTCGACGGGAATCGCCATGACATCGCCTCTCGGCATTTTGCGTCATACGACATCGTTTTATCTTCCGGCTGCGCATTGGGTCGGTCAAGCGACACAATAGCGTCAAACAGCCTGAAAAAAAGGCAGGCGAAGAGGATGTGGCACCATCGTGCCGTGTATCGGGTGGGAGATCCCAGGCATCCCCAGCTAGCTGTACCTGAAAATGGTTTTTCTCAGGCTTCTCGCTGGCCACACCATTTCCAGTTTCATCCACCTGTTCTAAGCTGCCCCGCAATGATGCTCCAACGATGGCGAACTCGTCGATGCCGGTCGATGCCAAATCGCAAGATGACAGAAATTCCGGTTGGACGCGAAAGCGCCTGTGCGTTCTCGTAGTCGGCGTCTTCACGATCTTCGGCGGCGCGCATTTTGATGCGACCGCGCAAGGTGCGGAGGCTTCCGGCATGGCGGTGAGCGTGGTGCAGGTAAGCTCCGCCTGTTTCGACGACACCGTCAAGCTCACCGGTTATGTCGTCCCGCGCCACGAGGTTCTCGTGCGTCCTGATGTCGAGGGCTATCATGTCGCCAAAGTCCTCGTGGATGATGGCGTGACCGTACATGCCGGGCAGAAACTCGCCGATCTCATAAAGCCGGATTGGCTGCCGGAGCTTTTGCCGGCCACGGCTAAAATGACGGCGCCGGCCGACGGGATTTTGGTCATGCCGCGGCCGGTCCCCATCGGCATGCCGGTTTCGGCGCGCGCTGCTCCGCCGTTTCGTATTATTCGCGACGGCGAGTTCGAGATCGACATCGAGGTTCCCCAAAGTGTCATCAAGAAAGTCAAAGCCGGCGAGAGCGTGCAGATTCAGACGCTCGATGGCAATGACATTGCCGGCACGCTGCGCGTCGTCGATTCCAACATCGATTTCCTGACGCAAGTGGCTCATGCGCGAGTCCGGATCGCTGGCAAGCCTAAGCTGCGTGTTGGCACATTTGCTACGGCCAAGGTCGACACCGGCCGCGACTGCAACGCGGCAGTCCCGCTTTCGGCCGTGCTCTTCGGGCGGCGAGGCCCTGTAGTACAAGTGGTCGAGAACGGTCATGTCACCACGCGCGACGTCACTATCGGCCTTTTCTCCGGCGCCGCGATCGAGATCCGCAAGGGTGTGCGCGTCGGCAATACGGTGGTGGCGCGTGCCGGCCCATTTCTGCGCGACGGCGATGCGGTTCGTCCATTTCCCTGGGCGGCACTCAAGGCCGCTGAGTAAGGCACGGCCTTTGCTCCGCGAGCGCCGACCGGATTATGAGAGGTGATCGTGCGGATCTCCATGAAGGCGAAAGCCAGATATATGTCACGCAGTGCTGCATTCTCGGGCTCAGGTGGCGGGCGGGGCGGGTCGATATGACGGGCATTACAACACCTGCGCGCCTCAAGCCGCTCGTGGCGCAGCGGCAGGCCGACGTCGACAAGACTAAGGCCAAACGTTCCATGGGTGCGCTGACGGGCATGATCGGCGAGTTCGCGATGACGCGTGGCTTCACTAATGCCTTGCTCGCGCAATTCTTCGAGCAGAAGAAACTGGGGGTCATCGCCGATATTTTCGGCGCGTCTCCTTTCTCGAAAGTGACGCGGACACGTTTCGACGTGATGGCGCTCTCGGAGGATTTCCGCGACGCGGGCGCTACCTGCATTTCGGCTTCAGCGGACCGGCGGCTCTATCGCGGCAGCATCGCTGATCTCGCCACGGCCAAGGCGGCCAATCTGCCGATCCTGGCGAACGACCTCGTTGTCGA
>DAIESR010000278.1 GCA_027346205.1 Beijerinckiaceae bacterium | reverse complement strand
ACTGTCTATTCCCGTCTCTACCTCGGGTCCGCAGACGGGTTCGTTCCGAATCATCACGCCGGTCTACAATTCTGCGCTGACAAACTACAATGCGGGATCGGCGGTGCAGACGCTCACCGGTGGCATCACTCTATCCAACTTCGTGACTGCCCAGCCCAACAGCAACCTGGATTGCCAGCCGGTGATCATCTTCTATGTCCAGACGGGCACCTATACGCCCGGCACTGTCATGAACTTTACGTCGTCGTCCGCCACCGCGGCTATTTGCAATGCGACACCTGGCTATTCGACATTTAATGTCGAGTATGGTGCGGACGGCACCTGGACCGTCACGCCATTTGCTTTGGTTCGCACCTCGGGCGGTGCGCAAGCCTTGATCGAAGCCTCGATGGCGGCGAACACCGAAATCAAAAACGAGGCGGGAACGGCGGTTATTTCGACCGGCTATACAGCCAATTTCAATGCTCCCTTCACAGTTCAAAATCTCAGCCACCCGGCTGCGATTCTTCAGCATAGCGAGTATCAGGTCGGACGCACCGGCGGTCCTTTCCACGGCTATATATGCACCGGCAAAGCTGGAAACGACGCGACCTTCTCTTAAGGCTCGCGACGATCACGGGTCCTCGAATACGGACCGCTCACAAACACCTCCCCTATAGTTCCAGCGCAACAATGACTTGGTCCACAGGGCGGCGCCCTTCGCGTCATCTTATTGCGACCTAAGCTCGGGCCTGCCAGAGTTTGGGAGAATCATATGCGCAAGTCGGGTAAGCCCGACTTGCGACATGAGCAAGAGCGGCGCGCCATTCGCTCGGATGTCTACCGACCATATAGCGGCGCTGAGCCATGTAGCTCTTCTCGGTCATGTACGAAGGCGCAAAACCGCTTTTCGTCGAGCAATTGACCTGCAACCATTTGCGACGGATATTACGCGCGTCGACCGAGCCACATCTGCGCCTTTTCGCGCTTTGCTCACTTTGCGCTACGCTTGCCGAATCACTGCAAAGACGTAAGCGGAATCTGACAATGCTGCGCGCGCTTCTGCCCCTGCTTTTTATTCTCGCCTTTCCCATAGACGCATTCGGGCAGCCGCCGCTGGCGCGTGACCTGCTCTCGATCTATCGGGATTTGAACGATATGTGCCGGGACCACGGGAACGACGACCGGCATAAGATGCGCGCCTGCAATATTCGCGAGAAGGTCGCGAGGCTCTTGAATACGATGGGCTATTGCTACGGCAAGAAGGGCCAGGATGCGGCCGATATGCAATGGCATAAATGCACCGCGCATGAGATTTTCTGAATCATCTCGGCCAGTTCTTCTTGCGTGCCTACATATTCTTCTCTCGTGACGATGTACGAAGTTGCAGAATCGCCCTCTGCCGTGCAATTGACTTTGCAACGATTTGCGACCCATATATGCGCATCGACAGCGCCCATTCTGCGCGCTCGTCGCCTCTCGAAAAGCCGCCCTATCGGGCGGCTTTTTCGTTTCAGATATCATTGAAGACGTCGAGCCTGTCCTTATCGGAAAAGTCTCACAGCTTTTCCGGGACAGGCTTCCGCATAAAGCGAGGCCTTGCATGGTGAGATTCAGCGCGGGGCAGGAGCGGGCAAGGCGTCTTCTCGAAGCACCGCAGCGCTATTCATGTCTCGCCGGCGGCACGCGCTCGGGCAAGACCTTTCTCATCGTGCATGCCATTGTTTCGCGTGCGCTTGTGGTGCCGCATTCGCGTCACGCTATCTTGCGTTTTCATGCCAATGCGGCGCGCTCGATACGCTGCCCAATGTCATGCGGCTCTGCTTTCCGGGCACGAAACTCAAGGAACATCGCCAAGACGGATTCTTCGCACTGTCGAATGGCGCGCGCATATGGGTCGGCGGCCTCGACGATAAGGAGCGTGTCGAAAAAATTCTCGGCCTCGAATTTGTCAGCATTTTTCTGAACGAGGCGTCGCAAATTCCCTATGGCTCCGCGTTGATCGCCTTCACGCGTCTCGCGCAGTCTGTGCCGGGTCTGGCGCAGCGCGCCTATGTCGATCTCAATCCGACGAGCAAGGCGCATTGGACTAATCTTCTTTTCGGCGACAAGCGCGATCCCATCTCGATGCAGCCGCTGACGGACCCGCAGAATTATGCACGCGCCTTTCTCAATCCGCCGGACAATGCGGCAAATCTCTCGGCGCAATTTCTAGAAAGCCTCGCCAATCTTCCCGAGCGCCAACGCAAGCGCTTCTTCGAAGGAATCTATGTTGACGAACTTGATGGTGCGCTCTGGAGCTATGAGCTGATCGACGCCAATCGCTGCGAGCCCGGCGATATTTTGGAGGAGAAGCGTGCCGCGGTTGTCGTTGCGCTCGATCCTTCGGGCGCGGCGGGGCGCGACGATCTCGGTGCCGACGAGATCGGCCTCGTTGTCGCCGCGCGCGGGATGGACGGCGATTGCTATATTCTCGCCGATCTTTCCTGCCGCGATGCGCCCGCAGTCTGGGGCCGTCGCGCCGTCGTGGCTTTTCATGAATATCGCGCCGATTGCATCGTTGCCGAGAGCAATTTCGGCGGCGAGATGGTGCGCGCGACGATTCAGGCGGCCGACCCAAATGTGCCGGTGCGGCTTGTCACCGCGAGCCGCGGCAAGGCGGTGCGGGCCGAGCCCATCTCGGTGCGCTATGCGCCGCGCCAGGTGCATCATGCTGGCCGGTTCGGCAAGCTCGAGGATCAGCTTTGCGCCTTCACCTCGGCGGGCTATGGCGGCAGCGGTAGCCCCGATCATGCCGATGCGGCGATCTGGGCGCTGACCTATCTCTTCGATCTCGGCGGCGGCACCGGCATCATCGAATTCTATCGCCGCGAAGTTGATGCAACCTATCGAGGCTGACTGCCTCAAAAGTTCAAGCGTCATCGATAATTGTCAAGGAACATCCCAATGGCCGAACGCGGTGCGGGGCAGCGAAGCTGGCCTCTGAGCCCCTATGATCTCAGCGTCACCTATGGCAAGCCGGGCGATGCCGGCCTTGGCCCCGATTGGTTTGGTCCGCTCGCGCCGATCACGCCTTTGGCACCGCCGGAAGTCGCCGGCCGTCAATGGGATTATCTTTCCGGCTATAATCTCTCGACCGTTCCGCGCGCCAATGCGCCGATCTCCTTTGCGGTGCTGCGTGGACTTGCCGACGGCTATGATCTTCTGCGCCTCGTCATCGAGACGCGTAAGGATCAAGTCGCGCGGCTCTCTTGGACCATCGCGGCGCGGGACCAAAAGAGCCGCGGCAATGATCCGCGCGTTGCGAATCTCAAGCGCTTCTTCGCGCGCCCCGACGGACGGCATGGCTTTGCCGATTGGCTGCGGCTCCTGCTCGAAGATCTCTTCGTCATCGATGCGCCGACGCTCTATATGAGTCGCGATCGCGCCGGCCGCCTCGTCGGCCTTTTGCCGATCGATGGCGCGACGATCAAGCCGGTCATCGATGATTGGGGCCGTACGCCGCTGCCCTATGTCGATAATGGCGAGACGATCTATCCCACGGCCTATCAGCAGATTCTGAAAGGCTATCCTGCCGTCGATTATTCGATCCGCGATCTTCTCTATCGGCCGCGCAATATCAGAGTCGATCGCGCCTATGGCTTCGGCCCGGTCGAGCAGATTGTGACGAGCGTCAATATTGCACTGCGCCGCCAGGCCTTTCTGCTCGATTATTTCACGCAAGGGAATATTCCCGACAGCCTCATCGGCGTGCAGGAGAATTGGACGCCGGATCAGATTGCATCCTATCAAAAATATTGGGATGCCTATTTCGACGGCGATCTTGGCCGCAGGCGACGGGCGAAATTCGTGCCCGGCGGCGTTGCCAAAACATTTGTGCAAACGCGAGAGCCGGATCTCAAAGGTCCCTTCGACGAATGGCTCGCGCGTATCATCTGCTTTGCTTTTTCTGTCTCGCCGCAAGCGCTCACCCAGGAGATGAACAGAGCGACGGCAGAGACGCAAAAGCAAATATCCGAGGAGGAGGGCCTCGCGCCGATCCTTCTTTGGGTGAAGAACCTCATCGATGATGTCATCGCGCAGGAGTTCGCAAGTCCAGATCTCGAATTTTCCTGGAGCAATGAAGCCTCGATCGATCCGCAGACGCAGGAGACGATCCTAACAAGCTACGCGACCAAGGGCATTCTGACGATCAATGAGGCCCGAGTCGCGCTCGGCCGCGAGCCGCTCGAAGAAGCGGCGGCGAATAAGCCGATGGTGTTGACGGGGGCAGGCTATGTGCCTTTGTCGGGAAAGCCGCAGACTTCAAAAGCTGCCGATGGTTCGGATTTCATAAAGTTTGATAAGGGGGGTAATTGGGATGAAAATCAACATCCCCGATGGCCCGCGGGATCGGAGGGCCATCAAGGCGGGCAATTTCAGCCGAAAGGTGACGCTACTGGGGGCGTCATAAGCCAAACAGCACTCGTCGATGACTGCGCGCAAGAATGGGAGTCCGCTCGAAAATTCTGCGCAGACTTATTGGATTTACATCCATTCCATCCCGACCGGGCTCTTCTCGGCGGTCACAAGACAGTTGATGGTTGCGCAAAGGGTTTTGTTAGCGAAAGATGCGGTGGAAACAAGGTGTGACCAAAGATGCGCGTTACAGACATTATACAACTACAGGCGCTCATACGAAGCAAGGATTGGACGTCGGCTCACGCTATGCTTGATGATGCGCGTAATCGAGCATTCACCTCAGAAGATATAAGACGAGAGGCCTATTGGCGTGTAGCTGTGCTCGAAGGTGAGCAGCGATATGAAGAGGCTTTGGAGCTTCTGCGAAAAAATGCAAACCTTTTCAATAGTCAATCTCTCGTGCATCTTGACCTGGCGCGCTATCTCGACAAGCTCGGACGGAGTCAAGAAGCTTTAGACGAGCTGAAGAAAGCGCCGATCGAAGAGGAGATGGAAGACTATTATGGCTTGGCGATCGATGCGAAATTTTTCTATCTCTTGGCGAAAAGCGGGGACACCTCCGTCAAAGAGCAGCTAGCTGAAATTCCAGATGATTATCGCCACATCGCAATGGGCGGCAAATTTCTGACGAAAGCCGATATTGTCGCCTTGCTGAAGTGAGATGGGTCGCGCCGCTTTCCTGACACAGCGCGCTTAGATTTAGTTCCTATCAACCATTCATCGACCGCCGCGCGTCTGCGCCGGCGGTTTTTCTTTGCGCGCGATTCCAAAACCGTGAGGAACCTTCATGCCACAACTCGAACTTTTCATTCCGATCACCAAGGTCGATGCGCGCCAGCGCCTCGTCTATGGGATCGCGACCGCCGAAAGCGAGGATCGCGCGGGTGAGATCTGCGACTATGCCTCGACCAAGCCGCTTTATGAGAAATGGTCGGAAGAAATCGCGCAATCGACAGGCGGTAAGTCGCGCGGGAATCTGCGCGCCATGCATGGCACGATTGCCGCCGGAAAGATCACCGCGCTCGCCTTCAACGATGAAGCCAAGCAGATCGAGATCTGCGCCAAGGTGGTCGATGACGCCGAATGGCGCAAGGTGGAGGAGGGAGTCTATACTGGCTTCTCTCAGGGCGGCAGCTATGCGCGGCGCTGGACCGATGAGTATGGCGGCAAGCGCTATACCGCAGCGCCCAGTGAAATCTCCCTCGTCGATCTGCCTTGCCTGCCGCAGGCGCACTTCGAAATGATCAAGACGGATGGCTCGCGTGTGGTGCGGCGCTTCCGCAAGGGCATGGATGCCGTCGCGCAGCTCGCGGACCTGATCGACGAGCTTGACGATCTGCAAAGCGAATCGGCGTTGGAAGCGGCGAGCGAAGGCGACGGTTCCAATGTGCCGGCGCAATTGAAGGATCTTTTGCAACGGGCCGCCACCATTTTGTTGGCTATGGTCACCGAAGAGACGGGTGAGTTGACGCAGGACCATCCGGGGACGCCGGCGGATGTGCCAAACCGACAAGCGGTGGAACCTTCGTTCGCGCAATTTGCCAAAGCCGGGGCACGCAACAGCGCTGCCGATCTCCATCGCATCCAGACCATGCATGACGCATCCGTCGAACTCGGTGCGCAATGCGGTTCGCAAAAGAGCATGCGCGGCGCACTCGAAAAACGTTTCGACGATTTCGCAGGCAAGTTAGATGATCTCTTGCTGCGCGTGAAGAATATCGAATCGCAGCCGCTGCCTCTGCCGCTCGCGGGCCGGACGCGCGTTGTGTCGAAAAGCGACGATGGCGGACTGCACGACGAAGAAAGTCTCGAAAAGCTGCTCGCCGATCCGGATTCACTCGCGCTGCTCGCCATCAAAATGGCGCAGCGCAATGGCCGCAGCTTTCTGCCGCGCTGAGCCATACGGCGCAAATGCGCCAGCACGCCATATCCATTTTCAACGAGGAGTCATCAATGTCTATCGAATCGACCTCTTTGGATTCGCTTGCGACAATCATGGCGGCGCAACAGCGCCCGCTCGCCGATCCGCGTCTCACGAGTCTCGAAAAGAGCACTTATGCGCAAGCGTCGAGCGCGACATCCGGCCTCACATTTTATGATCTCGAAGGCGGCGCCAAGCTCATTTATCCGGTGCTGACACCGCTGCGCAATATGATCCCGCGCGTTTCCGGGAAGGGCGGCATTCAGGCCAATTGGCGGGCGATCACCGCGATCAACAGCTCTGGTTTGCGGGTCGGCGTCTCCGCCGCCAATCGTGGCGGCGTTATGGCTGTCGCGACGCAAGATTATAGTGCGAGCTATAAGGGGTTGGGCATCGAGACCAGCGTCGACTTCGAGGCTCAATATGCCGGCCAAGGTTTCGACGATCTGCGCGGCCTTGCCGGGAAGACTGGGCTCGAGGCCTTGATGCTCGGGGAAGAGGCGATGATCCTCGGCGGTAATGCCTCGCTCGCTCTCGGCACGACGCCAACGCCTTCTCTCAGCGACCAGGCGAGTGGCGGGACGCTGGCGGCCAATACCGCCTATAGCG
Organism: Beijerinckiaceae bacterium; assembly: GCA_027346205.1. GTDB lineage: Bacteria > Pseudomonadota > Alphaproteobacteria > Rhizobiales > Beijerinckiaceae > Methylovirgula. Next base: position 224 of record DAIESR010000278.1, on the reverse strand, counting down.
TGATCTGTGTCGCACTGACTCTCGACGCTATGTTGCATGCGACTATCGCCGGCGGCATTCAGGCGGAAATCACCAGGACAAATGCCGACGAAACGTTGGACACATTTGGAGGCGGCGCGGCGAAGCAATCCCTCAATGCGGTTCTCACCACGGCCAATGACGGCAATGCGACTCATGCGATCAAGGCGAGCGTCGCCGCCGTCAATGGCGCGATGGGCTATGCG
>DAIESR010000264.1 GCA_027346205.1 Beijerinckiaceae bacterium | reverse complement strand
AGATCGCCAAACGCAATGGCATTCCGATTCTTTCAATGGGCATGAGCGCCGATTTTGAGCTTGCAATTCAACAAGGCGCAACGCATGTGCGCGTGGGGACCGCGATTTTCGGCAAACGGTGAGGGATGCGGTGTTGACCGTTTGGTGAGGTACATCCGGCGGCCATCACCGAATAGTGAGCACCGCCTTGGCCGACAGGCGCGGCAAAAGTTTGCGCAGATCCGCGAAGCGGAGCGCGATACAGCCGGCGGTGGGGGTGAAATCCGGCCGGGCGCAGTGCAGAAAAATGGCACTGCCGCGATATTTGCGTCGCGGACTTATATTGTAGTCGAGGACGATGACGAGGTCGTATAGACCGTCGTTGCGCCACAATTTTTCGCAACTATAGCGATTGGGTAGCCGCAAGAGCCGATTATAAGTGGGCGATTGCGGATCATCGCACCAGCCATCGGTCGCCTGGATAGGCCGCAAAGGCCAAGGCGCGGCGGGCCGTGTTCCGGTCGGCCGAAAAAATCCGCCAAGCAGCCGAAACTGCCCGACCGGGGAGGCGAGATCCCCCTCCCTTTTGCGCCGGCTCAGCCAGCCGGCGCCGATGGCGCAGGGAAAGGTCAGGCCGCCCGCCTGCAAATGGCCGCGCGGAAGCGTTGTGGAGGATGCCTTGGGCAGTACCCTCGCCGTAAGGCGGCGCAGTTTTTCGGGTGCGCTTTTGCCGCGTGGCGTTTTCGCGGGAAACGCTTTGGTCTTGAACATTGGCGGTGGCGTTGCTTCTGGAGGGAACGAGTTCGCGTTTTTGTTGCGTCGTGAGATGCAATTGATCAGTTTGGGGTGGAGCTGAAGGGGCCAGAGCCGATCCCGACCACTCCTTGGCTGCGGCCTATCCGCGTGGCCGCAAGGCGAATCGAACTATAGGACAACCCATGACGCAGGTTCGCAAGATCCTGATTGCCGATGATGACGAAGATCTCCGCGGCGCGCTGTGTGAGCAATTGGCGCTGCATGCGGAATTCGCAGCTTTGAATGCGCCAACGGCGGGCGCGGCGCTGGACCTCGCGCGCGGTGAAGTGCCCGATCTCGTCATCATGGATGTCGGCCTTCCTGACATGGACGGGCGCGAGGCCGTCAAGCTGCTCCGGCGGGAAGGCTTCAAAAACCCGATCATCATGCTGACCGGGCATGATTCGGATGCCGATACGATCGAGGGGCTCGAATCGGGCGCCAATGATTATGTGACGAAGCCTTTCCGCTTTTCGGTTTTGCTCGCGCGCATGCGGGTTCATCTGCGCCAGCATGAGGCGAGCGACGATGCCGTCCTCCGCATCGGCCCCTTCACCTTCCAGCCTGGGTCCAAACATCTCATCAGCGAAAAGGGCAGCAAGCTCCGGCTCACGGAAAAAGAGACGGCGATCCTGCGCTTCCTTTATCGTGCCGGCCAGTCGGTCGTGACGCGCGACGTCCTGCTGCGGGAGGTCTGGGGCTATAATTCCAATGTCACGACGCATACGCTCGAGACGCATATCTATCGGCTGCGCCAGAAGATCGAGCGTGATCCTACCAAATCGCAGCTTTTGATCACCGAGGCCGGCGGCTATAAGCTGATGCCCTGATTTGGTTCTGGCCCGGTTTGGTTTGATCTCGGGCCTGTCTCGGCGGGAAGGATGGGCATGGCGCTCGACGACGACATCCGCAATCTTGCCCGCAATCCGACTCTTGCCGCCTTGGAGCCGGATGCGCTGCGGCAGCTTGCAGTTTCGGCCGAGACGCGCATCCTGCGCAATGGCGAAGTGCTGTTTCGGCGCGACGAGCCCTCGGATGGCGGCTATGTGCTCGTTTCGGGGTTGATCGCGCTCGAACCTTCCGATCAGGGAGAGACCGCGCGTCTCGTGCGGCCGCCGGCGTTGATCGGCGATATGGCCCTGATTGCCAAGACGCGCCGGCCGGTGACAGCCACAGCGCGCGAGCCGACGGCGGTTTTGAAGATTTCCCGCACCTTATTCCATCGCATCCTCAATGAATCGCCGCGCAGTGCCGAGCGTTTGAAACGCGTGCTTTCCGACCGGTTGCTGGAGTTTCTGCGCGAGCTCGATGCGGTGACGAAGATCGGTTCCGAAACGTCACCCGAAAGGTAAGGATCGGAGGCTCCCATGGCAGCGGCACTTCCGATACGATCGATGGCGGCGTTGGTTCTGACTGCCGTGCTGTCTCTCGTATCCCACGCGGCGCTGGCGATGAGCGTTTCTTTCTCATGGACTGGGATCGCAGCTTGCGAGAAAGTCTCACCAGCCTTTTCGATCAAGGACGCGCCCGAGGGCACGAAGCGCCTGCGCTTCACCATGCATGACGAGCAGGCACCTTATTTTCCGCACGGCGGCAGCACGGTTGCCTATTCTGGCGCGACAGTCTCGCAAGGCGCGATCCATTACATCGGGCCTTGCCCGCCGGAAGGCGACACGCATCATTATGTCTGGACGATCGAAGCGCTCGATGGCAAAGGCCATGTGCTGGCCAAGACGAGCGCAGGCGCGGATTTTCCGGTGAAATAAATATGCTGCCAAAAAATAGAGCCTTCTGTGCGGGGAAGGAAAGCCCCGCTACGGGCGACTAAGCATTGTGGTGCATCTAAATTCCAAAGAACCGCTCTGTACGACAGCTTGGCGATACAGGGAGGCTAATTGCTATAATTACATTCAGATTTGTATACTGAATTTATAGTTTGACTATTTTGGGATATAGTAACAATCATACAAAAATGAAACTGATGAATGCTACTCTTAAAGAATATATCTTGATATTCCACATGTCCCCAAAAGAAAATTCTTCCGTTACCGGAAAGTGCCTTATCGATATCATCCTTAGGAACAAATGCGCCTCCAGAAAACACTTCAGCACCCGGCAAAATATTGCTTATGGCTAACTGCGACAGTCGTCCCTCTGAGTGTGAAAAATCGGGCTCGATATTGGTTGGATACCACTTTGCTGAAATCCAGTTCGAAGCCTGCAGTGCGGGAGTGGCCCCGTAATTTTTCCAACCAACAACAAGCCTGTTACCTAAGTCGATATCCGGTTTGTTTGGTTCTTTTTTGATAATGGAAGCTGAATTTATTTGGGCTACGCCGATATAGGGCCGTAACTGGAGGCGAGCCGTTACAACTTGTTTTTGGATAGTACGATCAGTTGTGAAAAGAAACCAAGCACTGATGCTTGTTGCAATTACTAATGCAATTGTTGAGGCTCCAAGCACAATTGTCCATATTGCGATCGTTTTTTCATAGCTCTTGGGATTTGGCTTTCCGTCACCGTCGTCAGCAATATCGATTTCTTGATCGGGCCTCTGTGTCATAGAGGCCTTAGGACTTGTGCGTCCACCTTGGGAACCGCCGCGGTTCTGGAGGCTATTAGAGCCCCGATTTTGTCGCGATGACATAGAAGTCTCAAAACATGGGCTAAATATATTTTCCGTATAGCACAAAGCCCTAGTGCTAACTACTCATGCGTATGAGAAAATCACAGCAAATGTCGCTTGAGCTAGCTTGACTGTGCTTTATGGTTCGGTTTCGTGATCTCCAAGCCCCCTGATTCTTTCTAGCTGCGTAATGCAGCTAATTAGTTTTTCCTCAATTCGTCTTTAGGGATGTGATGGCGATTTCCGTTGCTGCTCAAGCGCGCCCTCACAGCTCAAAATGCGCCATCACCGGCACATGATCCGAAGGGCGCTCCCAGCCGCGGCTGTCGCGCAACACCTGCATGCCGGCGAGATGGGGACCGAGGCTTTCGCTGACCCAGATGTGATCCAGCCGCCGGCCCTTATTGGCTTTGGCCCAATCGGCGGCGCGATAGCTCCACCATGTATAGAGCTTCTCTTCCTTAGGCACATAGCGGCGCAGCGCATCGACCCAGGGTCCGGCTGAAAAGACAGCGCCGAGCTTTTCCACCTCGATCGGCGTGTGGCTCACG
>DAIESR010000227.1 GCA_027346205.1 Beijerinckiaceae bacterium | reverse complement strand
CGGTTTTCCGCCCGCATCCCGCTCTATACTTTTGGAATCGATCACGTTTATGATTTTGGATTGATTCAATCCAAAATCATCGTGATCTAGGCCTTGCCGCGATATTTGGTGATGAACTGAGCATAGATTTTGGAAAGGGCCGGTCGCGGCCCTTTCCATCCTATTGATATGCCGCTGTTCTGCGAGAGCATGTTCTGGAAAAGTCGATCAACTTTTCTGGAACATGCTCTCATTCAAAAAGTTGGAGCATTTTCGGACGCAAAACCGGTATCCACTTTTGCTGAAAATGCTCTCGCCACTGGAAAAATCTGGTGCAAAAGCAAAAGACGAGAGTGGCAGCGCCAATTCCATCGGGGCGTTCACCGCTTTAAAATATCATGACCGGCTTTGGTTCGGCGGCGAATTTCTTGTACAAGCCTTGGAGCAGATGACCTTGGCAGATATAGCGATGGAGAGCGGCCGGGTGGCCTATATAAGTGCTGGCCAGCGGGCGCGGGTGCTGCGTTCCTTCAAGTTTCGCGATGCTTCTTTCCATGGACTGACGCTGGCCGCGGCACTTGCCGTGCTCATTCTGCTCGGCGGTGTGATCGTCTCCCTGTTCATCGGTGCGCTGCCGGCGATCAAGGCCTTCGGTTTCGGCTTCCTCGTTACCGAGTCCTGGAACCCGGTGACGAACCGCTTCGGCGCGATGGCCCCGGTCTATGGCACGCTGATAACCTCCGCCATTGCCATGCTGGTCGCTGTCCCGATCGGGCTGGGTATCGCCGTCTTCCTGACCGAGTTGTGCCCGCCGAAATTGCGGCGGCCGCTCGGCATTGCGATCGAACTCTTGGCCGGCATCCCCTCGATCATCTATGGCATTTGGGGCTTGTTCGTCTTCGCGCCATTCCTACAGCAATATGTTCAGCCGACGTTGATTGGAGCTTTCGGGTCGATCCCCGGTCTGTCCATGCTCTTTGCCGGTCCGCCCTATGGCATTGGCATTCTCACCGCCGGCATCGTTTTGGCCATCATGGTCCTGCCTTATATCTCGTCGATCTCACGAGATGTCTTCGAGGCAGTGCCTCCGGTGTTGAAGGAGGCGGCCTATGGCGTCGGCTGCACGACTTCGGAGGTCGTCCGCAAAGTGGTGATCCCTTATGCGCGCGCCGGCGTCGTCGGCGGCGTGATGCTGGCCCTCGGCCGCGCCCTCGGCGAGACGATGGCGGTCACTTTCGTCATCGGCAATGCACATCGCATCTCCGGCTCGCTGTTTGCGCCCGGCACCACGATCTCAGCGACCATCGCCAATGAATTCACTGAGGCTGTCGGGGATCTCTATACCTCATCGCTCATCGAACTCGGCCTCATCCTTTTCGTCATCACCTTCATCGTTCTCGCCGCGGCGCGCTACATGCTGATGCGGATCGAACGCAAAGCGCAGGTGTAGGCCATGCGCGGCATGAAGATTTATGAAGCGCGCCGCCACCGCAACAAAATTGCGGTCGTGCTCTATTACAGCGCTGCGGTTTTCGGCATTACCTGGCTCGTCCTCATCCTATTCACCTTGTTGCGGGAAGGTGTCGGTGGGTTGTCGCTTTCCGTCTTCACGCAGAACACGCCGCCGCCCGGCAGCGCTGGCGGCCTGTTGAATGCGATTGTCGGTAGTCTCATCATGACCGGTCTCGGCGTTGCCTTCGGTACGCCGATCGGCCTTCTGGCCGGGACTTATTTGGCCGAATATGGACGCGGAACCTATCTTGCCGCGACGGTGCGCTTCATCAACGATATTCTGCTGAGCGCGCCTTCCATCATCGTCGGTCTGTTCGTTTATGAGATCATGGTCGCGCCGATGGGGCATTTTTCCGGTATTGCCGGTGCTGTCGCGCTCGCTGTGATCGTCGTGCCGGTGGTGGTCCGCACGACGGAGGATATGCTGCGGCTCGTGCCCGGCGGGTTGCGTGAGGCCGGAACCGCGCTCGGCATGCCCCGCGTCCTCGTCATCAGCCGGGTCGCCTATCGCGCGGCGAAGGCCGGTCTCATCACCGGGATGCTGCTTGCCGTTGCGCGCATCAGCGGTGAGACGGCGCCGCTACTCTTCACGGCTTTGAACAATCAGTTCTTCAACGCCAATCTCAACGAACCCATGCCGAGCCTGTCGGTCGTGATCTACCAATTCGCCCTTAGTCCCTATCGTGACTGGCAGAAGCTCGCCTGGGCAGGCGCCCTTCTCATCACTTTCGCTGTTCTCGCTCTGTCGATCGTGGCGCGGCTGCTTGGTTCGCGAAAGGTCGCCCAATGAGTTTAGCGAATGCGGTGAAGCTCGATCTTCGCACCAAGATCGCGGTCAAGAACCTGAGTTTCTTCTATGGCGATTCTATCGCTTTGAAGAGCGTCAACATGCCTGTCTATACCAATAAGGTGACGGCGCTGATCGGTCCGTCGGGCTGCGGAAAATCAACCCTGCTGCGGGTCATGAATCGGATGTATGATCTTTATCCGCGCCAACGCGCCGAAGGCGAGGTTCTGCTCGACGGCGAGAATATTCTCGATGCCAAGCAGGATCTCAATCTCTTGCGGGCGCGAGTCGGAATGGTGTTCCAGAAACCAACTCCTTTCCCCATGTCGATTTATGAAAATATCGCTTTTGGCATCAGGCTCTATGAAAAGCTGCCGAAGATCGAACTTGACGGCCGCGTGGAGACGGCTCTCAAAGGTGCGGCGCTGTGGGAAGAGGTTCGCGACAAGCTCAACGCGAGCGGTCTGTCGCTGTCTGGTGGCCAACAGCAGCGGCTTTGTATCGCGCGCACGGTTGCGATCCAGCCGGAGGTGATTCTTTTCGACGAACCTGCATCGGCGCTCGATCCGATATCGACGGCCAAAGTCGAAGAGCTGATCGACGAGCTTAAAGCTAACTATACGATCGTCATCGTGACGCATAACATGCAGCAGGCGGCGCGTGTCTCGGAGTATACGGCCTTCATGTATCTCGGTGAACTTGTCGAATTCGGGGGCACGTCACACATGTTCACGTCGCCCGATCAGCAACAGACGCAGAACTATATCACTGGCCGTTTCGGCTGATCGGCCGGTCGCGAGGTAATGCCAATGCCCGAACATATAGTCAGATCCTATGACAAGGAACTCGAGGATCTCGGCCGCAAGATTGCCGAAATGGGAGGGATTGCGGAAAAGATGTTGAGCGACGCGATGGATGCGCTCGCAAACCTCGATACGGATCTCGCCCATACGACGATTGCCGCGGATATGCGGCTCGACCTGCTCCAGCGCGATATCGAAGAGCAGGCCATATTGACCATCGCGCGGCGGCAGCCGATGGCGATGGATCTGCGTGAGATTATCGCGGCGATCAGAATTTCGGGGGATCTCGAACGGGTCGGCGATCTCGCTAAGAACATCGCCAAGCGCGCGATCAAGCTTTCGACGGAGCCGCGCTTTCCGCGGGCGCTCATTGGCCTTAAGTCGATGCATGAAGCAGCGGCCATGCTCCTAAAGGACGCGCTCGACGCCTATGCGCTGCGCGATGCGGAGCGCGCCCGCATGGTCTGGTCGAATGATGTGGAACTCGATGCGCTCGAAGATTCCGTGTTCCGCGATCTTTTGACCTTCATGATGGAAGACCCGCGCAACATTTCCTTTTGCGCCCATCTCCTCTTTTGCTCGAAGAATATCGAGCGGATCGGCGATCATTCGACCAATATTGCCGAAACCGTCGTTTATCTCGTGACCGGAGAGCCTTTGCCGACCGATCGTCCGAAAGGCTCATCTCAGCGGTCGAGGCTTGCCGCGCCGCCTGCGGCCATATGAAACGAAGGACATAGCGCAACATGAATGGTGTGACGCCCTCTTCTCAAGGTGAAAGTCGGCCGGTGTCGTCGGCGCGGCAAGCCTCGACCGCTGTCAGCGCACCGCGCATCCTCGTCGTCGAAGATGAAGCGGCCTTGAGCCTGCTGCTCTCTTATAATCTCGAAGCGGAGGGATACCTCGTCGAGCGGGTCGAACGCGGCGATGAGGCGGAATTGCGCCTCATCGAGTCGCCGCCGGATCTCGTGATTCTCGATTGGATGCTGCCGGGGGTCTCTGGCCTCGAAATCTGCCGGCGCATGCGCGCGCGCGAGGCGACCCGGACCTTACCTGTGATCATGTTGACTGCGCGTGGCGACGAGAACGAACGCGTGCGTGGGCTAGCGATTGGCGCCGATGATTATGTCGTCAAGCCTTTCTCTGTGCCCGAGCTCATGGCGCGCGTCCGTGCATTGCTGCGGCGCTCACGTCCGGATCGCGTTTCCTCCGTGCTGGCGGCGGGTGATCTCGGACTCGATCGCGAAAATTGGCGGGTCAGTCGCGGCAGCCGCGACGTTCATCTTGGTCCGACGGAATTCCGTCTCCTCGAATATCTCATGGCGAAGCCGGGCCGGGTCTTCTCACGGTCGCAATTGCTCGACGCCGTGTGGGGCTTTTCGGCCGATATAGACGAGCGAACAGTGGATGTGCATGTCGGCCGGCTGCGCAAGGCTTTGTCATTGCCGGCCGAACGTGATCCGATCCGCACCATTCGGGGCGCTGGCTATTCTTTCGACGAGACTTTCGGCAAGAGCGGGTGAAGAACGCATATATCCGTATGGGCATGCTCTAGGCCGGCCGGCGGAAGTGGAGAGCGG
>DAIESR010000155.1 GCA_027346205.1 Beijerinckiaceae bacterium | reverse complement strand
GACCGGCGGCACGCATATGGTGATCGCCGACGGCCGCGTGCATCATCCGATCGCGCGGCTGCGCGATTCATCCCCCCGCACCTGGTTCCTAACCGGCACCAACCCGATCACGGCGCGCAAGAAATGGATCGCTGGCTCGATCGAGCCGCGCGGCACCCTGCATGTCGATTTGGGCGCAGCCAAAGCGATCGCTGCCGGCGCGAGCCTGCTGCCGGCGGGCGTGAAACGAATCGAAGGCAATTTCGCGCGCGGCGATTGCGTGATCATTCGCGACGAGCATGGCGCCGAGATCGGCCGGGGCCTTGTCGCTTATGATGCTGGCGACGCGGTACAGATTGCCGGATGCAATTCGCGCGACATAGAGACATTGCTCGGCGTCGCCGGCCGCGCCGAGATCATCCACAGAGACGATATGGTTCTCGGGGGGGATTGAAACGATCCGTCACATCATAGCCGAGCTTGACAAAGAGCGGAGCAGCGAATGCATGATATTGCATAGCCGCCTAGCACCGCCGTAAACTCACCTCCATTGGAGGTGAGCATGACCAATAAATTTCAATTCTCGATAGCGCCGGAAAAGCTCTGGCAGGCGATCAATCCCTGGACCTTCTATCAGCAGGGCGCGCAATTCGGCTTCATCAATATCGATTTGGGACAGACGCCGCATCCGGAGATCGAGCAGGCCGTGCTCGATGAGGTCGGCAGCTATGGGCGACAACTCGGCCGCATTGGCGATGCACTCGAAGTGATCCTCAACCACGTCAAACTCGAAGGTCTGAGCCAAGCCGAGCAGGATGCTCTCACTGTCCTTCGCGGGCAGCTTGCTGCCATACGGCAAGTGAAGCACCACGTTCGGACGAGTGGTTAGAGCATGTTCCGGAAAAGTTGATAGACTTTTCCATTATTTTAGACATCGGATATATCCGATCTCTCATTCATGAGAACATGCTCCAACGCATTGATTTTGAGCGTTGCGGGTCCGAGGCGAGATTGTAATGCAATGGCGCGGCGGTTGCCTTGTTATTTGCGGCTATGACGATGGCGTTCGTGGCATACGACAGAATGGCGATCGGAGAGGTTACTCCGCCGCGCTGCGGAACTCCTCATCCAACATATGCGGCGTCGCGCGGCTCACATAGCTCAGCACATTGCCCATATGGACATCAGGACCGCCGGGCCGAGGCATGAAGATATCCTGTCGACGCAAAAGCGCGACAAATTCCTGATAATCGGGATGATCCGGACTGCCGATGAAGGCCTCTTTATGCTCGTCACCGCTGAAGAGGTCGCGCTTGCGGATCATCTGGAACGAGACCCGGTCTGCCGCATAATCCGCGCCGAGTTGGATGAAATCCGGGATCTCCCGAAAATTGCGGCTCTGCACGACCATGGAGAATTCGAGATAGCTGATCTCGCCGGAGCGCCGCAGCTCGCGGACGAATTCGAGATTCTTCAAAAGCCGCTCGAAACTGCCGCCGCGACGCGCGAAGGCGTAAGTGTCGGGCGTTGTCGCATCGATCGAAATATGCGCACCACGCACGCGACCGGCGAGGCCAAGCTCATTCCAAGCGCGCCGATCCCACAATTGTCCGTTGGTATGAAGATCGATCTTCAGATGCGGAAATTCGTTGGCTGAGCCTTCACGCACATTGGTGATGCGCTTGATGAGATTGCGGAAATGATTGCTGCCGAAAGGATCGCCCGAGCCTGTGATATTCACGCTTTCGGCGCCACGCAAAAGCGGCACGATCACCTGCTCGATCAGCGCATCGAGCTTTGCCTGCCGCGCCTTGTCGAGCACGATGAGCCCGGAGCGGCATGAGGGGCAAGTGAGATTGCAGGATTTGTCGTGCGAGAGAATAACATGTTTGGGCGGCGGGGCTTTACGCCCGGAAGCCGCATAGTTTTTCAAAATCTCCTGCGCCTCTTGCGAGTCGCGCGACGGCAAAACGTGATTGGCGATCGCGCTGCAATGGACACGGCTGCAATAGCGAAACGAGCCATCGACAATGGAATCGCGGATCTTTTGCGCCGTAGGGCCAGACCATATTTCATCCGCGCCGGCATCGAGCCTGCCGATCGGTGTCGGCAACCAAATAGGACAACACATATAGGCGAGGCCTTGATGCGTCGTCTCTAAGGTCGTGAACGGGTTCGAACAAAAATGCGTCGCGAGATAGGTCTCGGTATCGCTGTTCACACTATTGGTGAAGTCCGAT
>DAIESR010000093.1 GCA_027346205.1 Beijerinckiaceae bacterium | reverse complement strand
CGACGTGCTCAGCTCCCGATTTGGCTCCACCGCTACAACTGGCATCGCCCCCATACTGGCCTCAAAGCCAAACCACCCATCAGTCGTCTCGGTCTCCCGCTGGACAACCTGTTGAGGTTCCACATCTAGAGCAAGTCCATGCGAGGCGGAAGCGGCAAGTCGCGAGCGGCGGGTTCGCGGAGGTCGTTTCGTGCGCGCGCGTTTGCGATCATAAGCCGTGCGATCTCGGCCGTAGCGGATTGACAAAAGATATGACGCGCCCCTATGCATGACCGCCTTAGCCCTGGTGGCGGAATTGGTAGACGCGCTGGTTTCAGGTACCAGTGGTGAAAGCCGTGGAGGTTCGAGTCCTCTCCAGGGCACCATTTCGGAAAATCGCTGGCTGCTCCGCGCGGGAGAATGCTGGCGCCGAATGCTTGCCATAGATTTTTACCTCGAGCCCGCCCCGTTCATGGGGAATGGGATCTTCGGCACATTGGACATATCCAAAGCGCTTGATCAGCGATCCCCTTGCGCGGCCGGGTCCGGGATGTTACCCGGCGAACATAGCTTTTCTCCGTAACGCCAAGGCGCAGCCCGATGACGACCAGCCCGCCGACGATCAGCCTCCACAAGGGCGATCTGCCAGAGGGCATCGACTTCGGCGACAGTGTCGCGATCGATACGGAGACTTTGGGCCTGATACCGCGTCGCGACCGGCTCTGCCTCGTACAATTGTCGAGCGGCGACGGCAATGCGCATCTCGTGCAGATCGCCGCCGGCCAGAAACATGCGCCCAATCTCGAGCGGCTGCTCGCCGCGCCGGACGTGACGAAACTGTTTCATTTCGCGCGCTTCGATATTGCCGTGCTCTATGCCGCTTTCGGGGTTATGACGGCGCCGATCTTTTGCACCAAGATCGCCTCGAAGCTCGTGCGCACCTATACGGACCGGCACGGCCTCAAGGATGTCACACGCGAGCTGCTCGGCGTCGATCTGTCGAAACAGCAGCAATCCTCCGATTGGGCGGCGGAAACGCTGTCGGATGCGCAGATCGCCTATGCCGCTTCGGACGTGCTTTATCTGCATGCCTTGCGGAGCAAGCTCGACGCGATGCTCGCCCGTGAGGGCCGTAGCGAATTCGCCGCCGCCTGCTTTCAATTTTTGCCGACCCGCGCCAAGCTCGACCTTCTCGGCTGGCAGGATGCGGACATTTTTTCTCACGAATGATATAGTGGCCCTCAAAGGTACCGTTTGGTTCACTTATCGGTGAACCGGGCAGCGCTCCACTTCCATTGGCACCAGCGTTCAAGGCAAAGAGAATAGAGGCGCGGCTTTGCCATGCGCGGCGTGGCGGAGGTCTTGCCGGGGCCTTTTTCCGGCGGCATGCATGTTTTGGGTGGGATAGGCTGAATCCTTCAGATTCGGGCATGTTCTTCGGGAGCGAAGCGGAGTCCAGGTTTCTGGATCATGCTTCAAAGATGAGAGCGAATGACCGATTTGGCACGCGGCACGGAAGCTTCGAGGCGACGGCTCGATCTGATGACGGTCGATCCGGGCAAGGCTATTCGCCGTGCCCGGCTGCATTCTCTTCTGGTGCGTCATGTCCGTCTGGCGATCGTCGTGGTGTCTGGCCTCGCGATTGTCTCGGTCGCGGTCATAGGCCTATTCGATCCCTTCAAACGCCTGCCGGGCCATATTTGGGTCGGCCATGTCGGCCTTCAGGGCTCACGTGTCACGATGGCAGCGCCGAAAATGTCTGGTATGCGGCCCGGCGGCCAGCCCTTCGAGCTCAAGGGCGTCTCCGGTGTGCAAGATCTCTTGAAGCCGAATGTGGTCGAGCTTTTTGGCGTCGATGCCAAAATCGGCATGGATGATTCGAGCACAACGAAGATCATCGCGCAAACAGGTACTTATGACGCAAGCAAGGAAATGATCTGGCTCAAAGGCCATGTTCGGATCATCAACGATAGCGGCTATGATATGCGCATGCCGAGTGCCTCGGTGGACATCAAATCGAATGTGTTTGTCAGTAAGACGCCGGTCGTGGTGCTTTTGCATGGCGGTCGCATCGCTGCTGATGGCATGGAGATTGCCGACGGCGGTCACAAGATTTCCTTTGAGGGCAATGTCCGATCCGTGGTCGACTCGTCGATCGACGTCGATGATGGCGAAAGCGGCGCCGGTCAGGCGGAGGCCGCCAAATGAGGCGGCATAGGGGCGCGCGCAGACCCTATTGGCTGCCGATTGTCATTGGTTGCGGCATAGCGTGTTTTGGCCTTGGTCCCGGGCGGGTCGTGGCCGCGCAGGCCGATGTCGTACATTCCAAGCCGGTGCATATTAGGTCGACGGCTGCGCGGAACGGCAATAAGGACCCGATCAATATAGAGGCGGCCAAGCTCGATTATTTCGATAAGGAGCAAAAGCTCGTCTATAGGGGTCATGTCGTGGCGGTTCGCGGCGACACGACGCTCAAGGCGCCCATGCTCGTGGTTTTCCTGACGCCAAAGGCAGGGAGTAGTTTGAACGGGCCGCCCTCCACCACGAGCCAAGTTCGACGGATGGAGGCGTCTGGCCCCGTCACGATCATCGCCAAGGACCAGATCGCCACGGGCGATTCCGGAATCTACGAAAGAATCGCAAACAAGATCTATCTCAACGGCAATGTGACTTTGAGCCAAGGTCCGAACGTGACCAAGGGCGATCATCTCGTTTATGATACGACAACCGGACAGGCTGTCGTCACCGGTCATGTCCGTAGCATGTTCCAGCCCAACAACACTGATGAGGACAATTCGAAGACTTCGGCCAGGGCCGTGGGCAAATCATTGCCGACGACCCGCTGACTCTGAATTCGAAGAGCATTCGTTTGCACGGCAATTCCGACGACTTCCCCACGGCGAATTCTGTCGCGCCTGATCGCGGCGGCGTGTTCGCATGGCTGCGCGCGGTATTTTCGCGCGGGCGCAAGAAGCGCTTGGCACAGGTCCAAAGCGATTGGCATATTGTCGAAGGGCATATGGAGTTCGAGATCGAGGAGAATTGGGTCGCAGGTGATCTCGCACCTGGGGACGACACGGCGGAGCCAGCATCTCGATTGCCCGAGCCGGAAACGGGGACCGTGCATCGCGCGCCGGGCGGCGAGGGTTGGCTCGTCGCCAGTGCGCTGCGCAAGACCTATAAGGGGCGTGAGGTCATCAAGGAGGTCAGCCTCATGGTCCGCCGTGGCGAGGCAGTCGCTTTGCTCGGACCCAATGGTGCCGGCAAGACCACGCTTTTTTACATGATCACTGGCCTCGTCAGACCGGACGGGGGCACGATCACGCTCGATGATTATGACGTGACGAGCCTGCCCATGTATCGGCGCGCGCGGCTCGGTATAGGCTATCTCCCGCAGGAGCCGTCGATTTTCCGCGGTCTCAGCGTCGAGGACAATATTCGCGCCGTTTTGGAAATCACGCAGCACGACAGGCGTAAGCGCGCGGAAGAACTCGAAGCGCTGCTCGAAGAGTTCAACATCATGCAGTTGCGGAAATCGATGGCGATCGCATTATCGGGCGGCGAAAGGCGGCGCCTTGAAATCGCCCGTGCGCTCGCCGGACACCCGTCCTTCATGCTGCTCGACGAGCCATTCGCCGGCGTCGATCCTCTGGCCGTCGCCGATATTCAGGATCTCGTGCATCATTTGAAGGAGCGCGGGATCGGTGTGCTCATCACCGATCATAATGTGCGCGAAACATTGGGCCTCGTCGATCGTGCCTATATCATCCATTCCGGCCAATTGCTGACCGAAGGCACACCGGACGAGATCGTCGATAATCCCGATGTCCGCCGCCTCTATCTCGGCGCGGATTTCCGGCTGTAGTGTTTAACGCCAGCCTGCATTTGTCACGCGGTCGTCATGGCCGGTATCACGCCTCGGCCGTACCAAAATAGCTTTCGAGAATATCCGCATAGATCGCGGTCAGGGTTTCAATATCGGCGACCGCCACTCTTTCATCGACCATATGCATGGTCGCGCCAACGAGACCGAATTCGACGACGGGACAATAGGCGCGGATGAAGCGCGCATCCGATGTCCCGCCCGTGGTCGAGAGCTTTGGCTCGCGGCCAGTGTGCTTTTCGATCGCAGCGGCAACGAGCGTGGTGAAACGATCCGGCTCCGTCACGAAGGCCAGCGCATTGCAGGGCTCGAAGATCAATTTGTAATGCGTGCCGCTGGCGACATCGGCACAGCGGCGTTCGATCTCGGCGGCAAGACTTTCTGGCGTCCAGAGATCGTTGAAGCGCACATTGAAACGCGCCTGCGCCTTGGCCGGGATCACATTGGTTGCTGGATTGCCGACATCGACGGTCACGATTTCGAGATTCGACGGATCGAAATGCGCCGTGCCCTGATCGAGCGGCGGTGAGATCAGCGCTTGCAGCAGACGCAACAGATGCGGGATCGGATTGTCGGCCCGCTGCGGATAGGCGACATGGCCCTGCTTGCCTTCGACGATCAGCGTGCCGTTGAGCGAGCCGCGTCGGCCGGTCTTGATCATGTCGCCGAGCGCCTCGGGATTGGTCGGCTCGCCTAAAAGGCAATGATCGAATCTCTCGCCCTTTTCCTTTGCCCAGGCGAGCAGCTTGGTGGTGCCATTAACGGCGGGGCCTTCCTCATCGCCGGTGATGAGAAAACCGATCGAGCCTTTCGCCATGCCATGTTTTTCGACGAAGGCGAGCGCGGCAGTGGTGAAGGCGGCGATCGCGCCTTTCATGTCGCTGGCGCCGCGGCCCCACACCATGTCTTCTGAAAGCTCTGCCGAGAACGGATCGAAGCGCCATGCCGCGCGATCGCCGACCGGCACGACATCCGTATGCCCGGCGAAGACGAGAAAAGGCGCTCCGCTGCCGATCCGCGCATAGAGATTGTCGATATCCGGCTGGCCGGCTTCCGAAAATTTCACGCGATGCGTGGCAAAGCCATGCGCCTTCAGAAGCTCTTCGAGCACGCCAAGCGTGCCGGCATCCTCGGGCGTAACGGAAGGGCAGCGGATGAGCGCGCGACAGAGATCGAGCGCATTGGTGGGGAGAAGAGACATGCGTGCCTCGATTTTAGAGATGAGGCATTTTGTGTGGCGCGCCGACCTTCTCCCATTGGGAGAAGGTGGCCGGCGGAGCCGGCCGGATGAGGGGTTACGATTGTTGACAAGATCGCGGCATTGTAACCCCTCACCCGGCTGCTTCGCAGCGACCCTCTCCCTTAGGGAGAGGGCGCGCGCATCATAGCCTCGTGCCTTTTCTGCAATCTGATTGTGTCATGTATAAAGGCAAGCCCACGTTTATTGAAACATTGCGTCCATCAGCTTCGCCGCCGGAACGCCGCAAGCAGCCCGCCGAGTTCGATCACGTTCCACGCCAGAATCGCGATGAGCAGAATATCGGCGATGACGACCAGGAAATGCGGAACCTCGCCGCCGACGCGCGGCTCGAGCCAATGCAGCGCCCAGGTGATGCAGGTGACGAAAGGCAGGAGGCCGGCCAGAGCGGCGGGACGGCCGACGGCGCGCCAGCGTTTGGCGCTGAGATTATAAAAGCAGATGAGCAGCAATATGCTCGCGAAGCCATAGACGAGGCGATAGAGATTGGCCGCGAGAATGGAGAAGGTGAAGAGCGGCTCTTTCGCGAGATCATGTTCCGCGTAGGGCTGGACCAGGCTCCAGCCGAATGTGAGAACGACGAAAATGGCGACGAGCAGAGCGCTGTTCACCCACCAGGTCTTGGCGTCGATCTGCCCCTCGTCGGTGCGGAACAGAAAGAACAAGCGCGAATGTTCTGCCTCCATCAATCCCTCAGCAATTCATTGATCGCCGTTTTGCTGCGCGTCTGCGCATCGACGGTTTTAACGATGACGGCGCAATAAAGTGACGGGCCGGGCGAGCCGTCGGGCAAAGATTTGCCCGGCAGAGCGCCTGGCACGACGACCGAATAAGGTGGGACATAGCCCGTGTGGATCACGCCGGTCGCGCGATCGATGATCTTGGTCGAGGCAGAAATGAAGGTGCCCATCGCCAGCACCGCGCCCTCGCCGACGATGACGCCTTCGACGACCTCGGATCGCGCGCCGATGAAACAGCCGTCCTCGATGATCGTCGGATTGGCCTGCAACGGTTCGAGCACGCCGCCAATGCCGACGCCGCCGGAAAGATGCACATTGCGGCCGATCTGCGCGCACGAGCCGACCGTTGCCCAAGTGTCGACCATCGTGCCTTCATCGACATAGGCGCCGAGATTGACGAAGGAGGGCATGAGAATGACGCCCGGCGCGATATAGGCAGAACGGCGCACGATCGCATTGGGAACGGAGCGGAAGCCCGCCGCCGCATGTTCCTCAGCGCCCCAGCCGGAAAACTTCGAGGGCACCTTGTCCCACCAGGAGGCGCCGCCGGGGCCGCCCGAAATGAGGCCCATATCG
>DAIESR010000083.1 GCA_027346205.1 Beijerinckiaceae bacterium | reverse complement strand
GGTAAAGGCACCGTTCTGCCCCTGCATCTCGCCGTAGAAGGCGATGATGCTTTGCAGATCCGCGTAAGGCGCATCCATGCGCAAGAGATCAAAGCCGAGTTCGATCTCCCAGAGCGGCGCTGACATTTTTGCCGCGCGGCTCTGCCGCCCCGACACATGCCCCGCCACGCCGGTCGTGAAGCTCGGCCGGTAATGAATCGACCATCCTTGTCCTGAAAGATTCGGAAAGTTCGGAGTGGCCGGCGGCGAAGGTGGCGCATCAGGCACGGGTGGCGCGAGATAAGGCCCCCGGCCCGAAAGCCAATCGCCGATCCGCCAATTGCCGGCATCGCCCCAGACATCGCTGCGCATCGGAAATGCCGGAAACGGCCGCGCATCCCAATTCCACACCGACGTGAAGGTCGGCTCGATCATCTTCACGCCGGAAGACGATGTCGCATTGTGCCCGTCTACAACCCAATATTCATAGGTCGCCTGCAATGCGAGAAGCTGGATCTCGTCATCGCGGCGCGGACGGAATGCGCCGCCTTCAGCTGGGTCCCAGATCGACCAATAGGGCGTGAAGCTCTCTGTCGATTTCGGATCGTAGAAGACATTCGGCTGGTTCGTCCCGCGATCGCAGGCCGGCACGCCATATTCGGCAAAGGTGATCGACTTCGACTGCGGAACCCATTCGGTAAAAGGCCCGTGTGGCGACCATCCTGTGCCGTCACCATTATCATAGACGGCCTGATGCTGATTGTTCCACCACCAGCGCAATTGCTTGTTCGCGAGCAATTGCTGATTGGCATAATAAGGGTTGCGGCCTTGCGAAAGCCGGTCACCTTGCGGCAGGGACACGCGCAGATCGGTGCCGTTCGGATCGAACCCGAGCCCGGCATTGTTGCCGTCGTTGTAGTACCAGTTGAACTTTTCGCCGCCTTCGATATTGGCCTTGAGATAGACCTTGCTGGTAAGGGTCGGCGTGCCGAAAAGGCCGAGCCCGTTCATGGTGCTAGACGAAGGTGGCCAGGAAGCCGGCGCCGCGTCGCTCCAATGCAGCGGATCGAGGCCCCCCGTCCCCGTTGTCCAGTCCGAGAGCGGCAGGTAATTGTCGAAGGAGACGACATCGATGTTGCCATGCCCGAAGAGCTGATCGAGATGCGGCCATTGGCCGTTTTCACTCGGGTGCTGATAGCCCATCCAATCCGACCAATCGGCCGAGTAGGCAATGAGATTATGCAGCCCGACAAGATCCTTGGTGAGACCTGCGGTATCGAAGACAGAGCGGACATCGTCAGACAGCGTGATCAGGCCATTGACGAAAGGATAATCCCACGTGACCTTGCCGTCGGTCCCCGTGGTGCCAGCTTTCGTCCAGCCAGGCCCGCGAATCGTTTCCAGACCGCGCAATTCCGAACCGAGAAGAAAGAGATCGACACCACCGGCGAGAACGCACAGATTGGCATAATGCAGGATCATCCGCCGATAAGTGAAATCGGTCGAAGAGCCCGAATAAGCAACTGTGAGATTGGTCGCATCACGGGTGAATTGCGAGGTCGCGGCCGAGCCGAGGAAGCCATTGACGGTGCTCGTCGCCGCGCTCGAAATATCGGCCGCATAGGTGATGCGCCCGCGCCACGGCAAGCCGGCGCAATCCATGAGGATGAAAGGATAGAAAACGGTCCGCAGCCCGCGCGCCTTCAAATCTTGAAGGCAACGTACCACCGATTGATCCGACGGCGTACCGCCATACGTCGAGTTGCCGCCCGTCGTCGAGATCGGGATCAGCCCGCTCGAAGCCTGAGTGAGCGACGAGCAGCGCCAGCTATCAGCCGTCCATGTCCCGGCGACGAGCTTCTGGAACTGGCCACCGATATAGGTCGTGGACGGATAGATCTTGCAGACCGAGGCGTCGATCGAATTGCCGAACCATGCCACGATCAACGCGACTGTCTGGCAGGTCGGATAGGCGGCCTGAAGCTGATCAAGCGCGTAATAATAATCGGTCTTGGCGCTGGCGGGCGCATAATTCAGGTTAAGCGCAGAGAATGATGCAGCACTGGAACGCTGCCCCTGGTAGGGCACCGTGTCATACGTCCACTCGCCAGTCGAGGGGAGCAGATTGACGCCGTTGATGAAGCCCATCTATTTGCGATCCCACAAGATGGCAGAAGCAACGATCAACACGCTCACGCTGCGCCAAGTACCCCGTAGATCGCCTAGGCGGTAAAAAGTTGCTGGTGCATCAACTGCTCACGTCGGCAGTTTCGAGAGCCCGAGATGGGCGCCGAGCCGCACGGAGTCATTGATCGTTCGTAGGATGGTCTTGCCGTTGTTCTTGAACCAGCGTTTCACATCGCCGGAGTCCAGTGCTGAAATATTGAAATGCGTCGTATGATTGACCGTGACGCCGCCGTTCCCGCTGCTACCTCCACTCGCCGCATTAGCCATCAAGCTCTGCGCCCAGGGCGTCGACGCCGCCGGCACGATCATTTCGCCGCGATGAAGCTGCCCGATCATGTCAGATGGCAATTGCCAGGAGCCGATAGCAAAACTCGCCAAGCTGGCAACCGCGCCAGAGGCTGCTGCGGCCGGCCCGGCTGCGGCTGGCCCCATGACTGGCGAAAGAAAGGCGAACACGCCCGCGAAGGTAGATTTCGCATCGGCTAGGATTTGCCTGATAAGGCCGGCGGCACTTGCCGCCAAACTGCCGGCCGCACCGGCCTGCTCTGCCGCAGTACGTGCGGCTACACCTGTTGTCACGGCCGCAGTCTTGACAGCCTCTCCCGCGGTTGTCGCTGTGGTTTGAGCCGCAATTCCGGCCGCCCAATCGGCGACCATGCGAATGCGCGCCTGGACGAACTCTTGAATGATCGCGAGCAAGACTTTCTGAGCCGCCTTCCGCAGCGTCTCCTGGCCTTGGATCATCCCCATGATTGAGGATGAGACCGAACTGCCGACCTGCTCGAAGGC
>DAIESR010000065.1 GCA_027346205.1 Beijerinckiaceae bacterium | reverse complement strand
CGGATTACTTGAAACAAGTTCGACCGGCCTTGAGCGAACCAATCCGCGCGACACGAGTTTGGTTGCGGAAGATGCCACGCCTTGCGGCGGCCGGCTCTGATCCTCGCCCTTGCCCAAAACATCATGGCCGATATCGCTTGGATCGATATGGGCGAGATCATTGCGGCCGAGATAGGAGATCGCCAATTCGCGGAAGACGTAATCGAGGACTGACGTCGCATTCTTGATCACGTCATTGCCTTGCACCAGGCCTGCCGGCTCAAAGCGTGTGAAGGTGAAGGCATCGACATATTCCTCGAGCGGCACGCCATATTGCAGACCGACCGAAATGGCGATGGCAAAATTATTCATCAGCGAGCGGAAGGCCGCGCCCTCCTTATGCATGTCGATGAAGATCTCGCCGAGGCGCCCGTCTTCATATTCGCCGGTATGTAGATAGACCTTGTGGCCGCCGACGACTGCTTTTTGGATATAGCTCTTGCGGCGGTTGGGCAGGCGCTCGCGCTCGCGCACTCGTTCAACGACAATGCGCTCGACGATCTTTTCGGCCACGACGCTCGCCCGCGTCGGCACATTCTGCGCCATCAAAGTCTCGACAGCCTCCTCGCCATCCTCCTCCTCATCGGCGATGAGCTGGCTGTTCAAAGGCTGCGAGAGCTTGGAGCCGTCGCGATAGAGCGCATTGGCTTTGAGCGCGAGGCGCCAGGAGAGCATGTAAGCCTCCTTGCAATCCTCGATGCTCGCATCATTCGGCATATTGATCGTCTTCGAGATCGCGCCGGAAATGAAGGGCTGCGGCGCCGCCATCATGCGGATATGGCTCTCGACCGAGAGATAGCGCTTGCCGGTGCGGCCACAGGGATTGGCGCAATCGAAGACGGCATAATGCTCAAGCTTCAAATGCGGCGCGCCCTCGACCGTCATGGCGCCGCAGACGTGAATGTTCGCGGCCTCGATCTCGGCCTTGCTGAATCCTAAGAAAGACAGCAGATCGAAATTCGGATCGTCGAGTTTTTCCTCCGGCGCTTTGAGGTTCTTCACCACGAAGTCGGCGCCGAGCGTCCATTTGTTGAAGACGAATTTGATGTCGAAGGCCGAGGCCAGCGTCTTTTCGAGATCGGCGAGCTTTTCGTCGGTGAAGCCGCGCGCCTTCAGGCTCGTGTGATTGATCGCCGGCGCTTGGCGCAGTGAGGCATGGCCGACGGCATAGGCTTCGATCTCGGCGATTTCGGATTCGCGATAGCCGAGCGCCCGCAGGCCCTCTGGCACGGCGCGGTTGATGATCTTGAAATAGCCGCCGCCAGCGAGCTTCTTGAATTTGACGAGGGCGAAATCTGGCTCGATGCTGGTCGTGTCGCAATCCATCACGAGACCGATCGTGCCGGTCGGTGCGACGACACTGACTTGCGCATTGCGATAGCCGTGGCTCTCGCCGAGTGCGACAGCCTGTTCCCAGGCGGCGATCGCATGGCGGCCGAGCGCGGGGTCGGGCAGGGCCGCGTGATCGAGCGGCACCGGCAGAATATCGAGCTGCTCATAGTCGGCAGCCTCGCCCCGCGCGGCGCGGCGATGGTTGCGCATGACGCGCAGCATGGCGTCCTTGTTTTCGGCAAAATGCGTGAAGGCGCCGCGCTCGCGCGCCATTTCAGCGGAGGTCGCATAGCAGATGCCGGTCATGATCGCCGAAAGCGCGCCGCAGATCGCGCGGCCCTCGTCTGAATCATAAGCGATGCCGGACGACATCAAGAGCCCGCCGACATTGGCATAGCCAAGCCCGAGCGTGCGATATTCATATGAGAGCTTGGCGATCTCTTTCGACGGGAATTGCGCCATCAGCACGGAGATTTCGAGCACGAGCGTCCATAGCCGCACGGCATGCTCGTAAGAGAGAATATCGATGTTCTTCGTCTCGCGATCACGGAACTGCAGCAGGTTCAGCGAGGCGAGATTGCAGGCCGTATCGTCGAGGAACATATATTCGGAGCAGGGGTTCGAGGCGACGATCGGGCCCGCCGCCGGGCAGGTGTGCCAATCATTGATCGTCGTGTGATATTGCAGGCCGGGATCGGCCGAGGCCCAGGCCGCATAGCCGATCTTGTCCCACAGATCGCGCGCCTTCATCACCTTATGCGGCTTGCCGTCGAGACGGCGTGTCAAAGCCCAATCGCCATCCTCTTCCACAGCGCGCAAAAACGTGTCGGTGACGCGGACGGAATTGTTGGAATTCTGGCCGGAGACGGTGAGATAGGCCTCCGAATCCCAATCCGTGGTGAAGGTCTTGAAGTCGATGTCCTTGAAGCCCTGACGGGCGAATTGGATGATCTTGCGGATCATGCCGTCCGGCACACAGGCGCGCCGCGCGAGCTTGATCTCTTTCTTCAGTGCCGGATTTCTTTCCGGATCGAAGCAGGAATCGTCCGGTCCCTGGCAATTGATGCAAGCGCGGAGAATGGCCTTCAGCGCCTTCTTCACGATCTTGGAGCCGGTGACGAGGGCTGCGACTTTCTCCTCTTCTTTCACCTTCCAATCGATATAGGCCTCGATATCGGGGTGATCGACATCGACGACGACCATTTTCGCGGCACGACGCGTCGTGCCGCCGGATTTGATCGCGCCGGCCGCGCGGTCGCCGATCTTCAAGAAGGACATCAGGCCGGAGGATTTGCCGCCGCCCGAAAGCTTCTCGTTCTCGCCGCGCAATTTCGAGAAATTCGAGCCGGTGCCGGAGCCATATTTGAACAGGCGCGCCTCGCGCACCCAAAGATCCATGATGCCGCCTTCGTTGACGAGATCGTCGGCGACCGATTGGATGAAGCAGGCATGCGGCTGCGGATGCTCGTAAGCCGACTTCGATTTGACGAGCTTGCCCGATTCGAAATCGACATAGAAATGGCCCTGGCTCGGCCCGTCTATGCCATAGGCCCAGAAGAGGCCGGTGTTGAACCATTGCGGCGAGTTCGGTGCCGCCATCTGGGCCGCAAGCATGAAGCGCAATTCGTCGTAGAAGGCCTGCGCATCCTCCTCGCCGTCGAAATATTGGCCCTTCCAGCCCCAATAGGTCCAGGCGCCGGCCAGACGATCGAAGACCTCGCGCGCGGAGGTCTCCGAGCCATAGCGCTCGGCCTTGGGCAGGGAGTCGAGCGCGGCCTGATCGGCGACGCAGCGCCACAGAAAGCTCGGGATGCTCGTTTCTTCGACGCGCTTTAGCCGCGTCGGTACACCGGCCTTGCGGAAATATTTCTGCGCCAGCACATCGGCGGCGACCTGGCTCCAGCTCGCCGGTACCTCGATTCCGTCCAGCGAGAAGACAAGTGAGCCGTCGGGATTGCGAATCTCGCTTCGCGTCGTGCGGAATTCGATCGTCTCATAGGGCGAGTGCCCAGCTTCCGTATATCGCCGTTCGATCCGCATGGTGTTCATCCTGAAAGTTCGCGCGACGCCTGCGGGCCTCCCGCAGATGCCTCTCATGACAATCTCTAAACGACGCGCCAGTTTCGGTGCGGCGCACTGATTTCGGTAACAAAAGCGTCCGGCTTGGCGGGTGCGCTTTCCGGCACTCTTCCTCGGCGTGCCTCACGCGATTCGTACTCGATCCTAACCAAGGTGATGGTCTCACCAAACTCTATATAGTGTGTAAATGGGCCTTACGCACAATACCTTGTTTCCAGCTTGTCGGGGTCGAGCTGAAAAGTCTGCCCCACCGGCAGGCGCGCCACAAGCCGCGTGGAGCCGCGAACCAGCCGGTCATTCACGATATCCCCAAGCGCCGGCGCAAAATTGCATATTCGTTTTCGTTGGCGGAGCGGGTTTGACGGCTGAATAAGGACTGAACCTGATCCTGAGCTGCGCCGATCAGTTGCGCTCGCGGTCTTCCAGCGAGAGCGCTGGACCAGGGTGCTGGACAATGGCCGTCCCTCTCGCCATAGTCCCGGCCGCTCATATGGTTTCGTGCAGGGATTTCTTCTCGATGACGCAATGGCTCGTCCGCTTCTTCACCTGGTGGAACGGCGCGACGCTCAACACGCTCTTCTATACGCGCCGACATGGCGAATTGGTCGGCAAGGATCAATATGGCAATGCCTATTACCGCACGCGCGGCGGCCGGCTCGATCCCGCGCTGGGCTTCGAGCGGCGCTGGGTGATCTATGCGGGGGAAGCCGAGGGTTCGATGACGCCGCCCGGCTGGTACGGCTGGCTGCATCATACGGTCGATGTGCCGCCGCCCGACGAGACTTATCAGCCGCACGCGTGGGAGCTGCCGCATCAGCCCAATATGACCGGGACCCCGCTCGCCTGGCGGCCGCCGGGCTCGACTTTGGCAGCGGGTGTGCGGCCACCGGCGACGGGCGATTACGAGGCCTGGTCGCCGAACTCCTGACGGTTGCCGCCTTTCCGGCGATATCAAGGTACGGCTGACGGTCGAGAGGCCCTGTGGCGTAAGAA
Source organism: Beijerinckiaceae bacterium (assembly GCA_027346205.1). Lineage (GTDB taxonomy): Bacteria > Pseudomonadota > Alphaproteobacteria > Rhizobiales > Beijerinckiaceae > Methylovirgula. The sequence continues at coordinate 562 of DAIESR010000065.1, read as the reverse complement.
GCTTTATAATGACGGGGCCAGAGTGAGCAGTCGAACCCATCTCTATCAAACCCGGGTCACTTGGTCGGACGCGGCAGGGACTTCCTCCTATGCCGCCTATGGGCGCGATCATATTCTGCACATTGAAGGAAATCCGGATCTCGCAATGTCCGCCGATCCGGCGTTCCGTGGCGATCCGGCAAGGCACAATCCCGAGGAACTGCTCGTTGCCTCGATCTCGTCTTGTCACATGCTCTGGTATCTCGCGCTCTGCGCCGGGCATGGCGTCACCGTCACCGCCTATGAGGACAATGCTTCAGGTACGCTCACGGAAGCGGAAGGCGGGCGATTTGTCGAAGTGCGGCTCAAACCAAAAGTGACGCTCGGTGCCGGCGATGCGGAAAAGGCGCGCCAGCTCCATGAGGCCGCGCATCAAAGATGCTTCATCGCCAATTCGGTGAATTTTCCCGTCATTGTCGTGCCGGAGATCGTTGCTGCCGGCTGATCTTCTTTATCGAGAAGGTGACCTCGCCCCAGAAGCTACGAACTCGGGAAACAGGCCTGAGCTTTCATTGTCAGGCTC
>DAIESR010000041.1 GCA_027346205.1 Beijerinckiaceae bacterium | reverse complement strand
GAGAGAGCCTTAACCTCATGGCAAAGTCCGGCATTGCGCCAAATCAGACGAGATTGGTGTCGAAACGGACGATGCCTCCCCCAAGCCGCGTGCTGTTTGATGCGCATCAAAGTCGCGTCATAGGAACGAGCTAGCTTCCCCTCATGGACTCGAGCAGAGAGCCGCCTGAGACCGGGCCGCCCGCGCAGGAGGGGTTGCGGGATCTCTCGCAAAACCTTTCCGGCAACCTCTTGGCCGTCGTGCGGAGCTTTGTGCATGAGCTTCATCCGCAGCGGGCGAAGACATTCGATTACTCTTTGTCGAGCCGGTTGGAAGAAGACCTCGGCATCGACAGTCTCGCCAGGACGGAACTGATCCTACGAGTCGAGCGGGCATTTCACCTGCGGCTGTCTGTGGCAACCGTCGGCGCAGCCGAAACAATTGCCGATCTGCTTCGGGCGCTTGAAGAAGCGCATGTCAGCACGCCTGCGGCCGGGGCCGAGGCCGCTGCAACGCCGATCGCCCTGCCTTTGGTGCCTGCTGCCACCGAGGCGCGGACTTTGACCGATGTTCTCGATTGGCATGTCGCTCGGCACCCAGACCGGCTGCATCTGATTTTGCTGCAGGACGACAGGATCATCATCGACCAGCTGAGCTATGGCCGCCTCGCGGCTATGGCGCGCCAGGTCGCAGCTGGTCTTGTTACACATGATATCGACCCGGGTGATCGGGTCGCGCTGATGCTGCCGACCTCCATTGATTTTTTCTGCGCCTTCTTCGGCATCCTTTACGCGGGCGCAGTTCCGGTACCGATCTATCCGCCGATGCGGCCGTCGCAGATCGAAGAGCATCTGCGGCGTCAGGCCGGCATATTGAACAATGCCGAGGCGCGCATGCTGGTGACCATGCCGGACGCGCTTGGCGTCGCGGCATTGCTCCGAGCCCAGGTGAGCAGTCTCGACTCTGTCGTGAGCGTTGCCGGGCTTGTCGCCAAGGCCAGCGATACGCCTTTGCCCCAAATCTCTTCGTCCGAAGCCCCTTTGCCCCATGTCACGGATGAAACATCGACTGCTCTGATCCAATATACTTCGGGAAGCACCGGCGATCCCAAAGGCGTCGTATTGAGCCATGCCAATCTCTTGGCCAATGTCAAAGCCATGGGTTCGGCGCTCGCGGCAAGTTCCGCCGATATTTTCGTGAGCTGGCTGCCGCTCTATCATGATCTGGGTTTGATCGGCGCCTGGCTCGGCTGCCTCTATTTCGCCGCCCCGCTCTATGTGATGTCGCCGCTGAGCTTTCTCGTGCGTCCGGAAAGCTGGCTTTTAGCGATTCAGCGCTTTCGCGCAACTTTGACCGCCGCGCCCAATTTCGGATTTGAACTCTCCCTCACCAAGATCGAGACGGCTCATCTCATAGGCCTCGATCTTGGCTCGCTGCGCGCGGTGGCGAATGGTGCCGAGCCTGTCTCCGCCCAGACGCTGCGCCGCTTCACCGAAAGATTCGTGCCCTACGGCTTCCGTCCCGAAGCCATGATGCCGGTCTATGGGCTTGCGGAGAACGCAGTTGGGCTCGCGTTTCCGCCTCTCGGTCGAGGTCCGGTGATCGACCGCGTCGATCGCAATGTCCTTATGAGCCACGGCATTGCCGAACCGGCGAAGCCCGATGATATGCATCCGTTGGAACTCGTCGCCTGCGGGCGGCCGCTGCCGGGAAATGAAATCAGGATTGTCGATACGGCCGGGCACGAGGTCGCAGAAAGGCAAGAAGGTCGGCTCGAATTTCGCGGTCCATCCGCGACGTCAGGCTATTTTCATAACGAGGCCAAGACCAAAGCACTCATTCACGACGGCTGGCTCGACAGCGGCGATCGCGCTTATATGGCTGGCGGTGACGTCTATATCACCGGTCGGATCAAGGACATCATCATCCGTGCCGGGCGGCATATCTATCCGCAGGAGATCGAGGATGCCATCGCCGATATTCCGAGAATCCGCAAAGGCGGCGTGGCCGTCTTCGGCGTAGCCGATCGGATTTCGGGGACCGAGCGCGTGGTCATCGTAGCCGAAACACGCGAAACCGATCCGGCGGTCCGCGCCACCCTCGAGGCACGCGCCTATGAAGTGACGAGCACCATCTGCGGCACGCCGCCTGACGAGATCGTTCTTGCGCCGCCGCGGACCGTGCCCAAGACATCGAGCGGCAAGATCCGCAGAAGTGCGGCGCGAGAACTTTATGAAAGCGGCCGCATCGGCCAGCCTCAGCGCGCCTTATGGCTGCAGATCCTGCGTCTGTCGCTCGCCGGGCTCGGGCCGCAATTCTTGCGTTTTTTGGGACGTGTGCGCGAGAGCCTCTACGCCGCGTGGTGGTGGATCGTCATATGCCTTGGTTACGGCCTGGCGTGGATCGCTGCCATGGTTCTGCCGCGGCTCGAATGGCGCTGGGCCACCGCACGGGGAATCGGCCGCATTGCGCTCGCGGCACTTGGCATCCCTGTCCCGGTCGAGGGCATCGAGCATATTCCGCGCGGCAAAGCGCTGCTTGCCTTCAATCATGCGAGCTATATGGATGTCATCATCCTTGCAGTGTTCCTGCCTGGCACCCCTACCTTCATCGCCAAAAAGCAATTTGTCGGACAGATTTTCATCATTCCTTTCCTGCGGCGGCTTGGGGCCCTCTTTGTCGAGCGCATCGACGTTACGGGCGATCTCGGCGATATCGAGACGATCATCGCCGCCGCCCAACAGGGCCGCACGCTCGTCATGTTTCCGGAAGGCACGTTCACCCGCAGAGCCGGGCTCGGGACCTTCCATTTCGGCGCATTCAAGATCGCGGCCGAAGCTGATCTTCCCGTCCTGCCTGGGATCTTGCGTGGAACGCGCGTAATGCTGCGGCCCGAGCAATGGTTCCCGAAATGGGCGCCGGTCAGCTTGCGAATCGCAGAGCCTATCATGCCCTCGGGAACGGATTTCTCCGCAGTCCTGAACCTTCAGCAGCAGGTGCGCAAGGTGATCTTGGCGCATTGCGGCGAGCCCGACCTCGGGGAATCGGCTTAGCTTGAATGTGCGATCGAGACTTCAGTTTGACCGTGGAGACATTTCTCCGTCGGACATAGAAATGCTTGCTCATCTCTTCTCAGATTGACGCACATCATGGCGGTGCCGCGCCTTTTGCCTTCGATAAGGACATAGCAATGGA
>DAIESR010000021.1 GCA_027346205.1 Beijerinckiaceae bacterium | reverse complement strand
TCACCTGGGGGGCCGCGCATGATTACGGCCATCGCGCGTTTCTCGAGCTGGGTGGCGTCGATCTCGTCTTCGAGGCGATAAGGCGCACGGCGACCGGGCGCATCCCTTATGGTGCGCGTCTCGATGAGGTGCTCGGAGCCGCCGAAAGCGCGAATTTCTTGCGGCACGTGCTCGGCCAGACGAGCGAAGGCCTGCGGGCAGGGCGATCGACTCGCCTGATTCGTGATGAAGTCCAGGCCGATCTCGCGCAGCTTTTCGACACGGCTGAATCCTCCGTGCTCATGGTGCTGATGCGCCATCTCGGCATCACCCGCATGTTGGCCGCGTCGCTGGCCGATGCCTTCGCTGAAGGTAAAATAGCGGGGGGTGCCGATCGATCGCAGCTCGCGCGCAATGCCAAGCGTATGGAAGAAAAGGCCGATCGTCTCACGGTCGAAGCGCGCGAGATTTGTGCCCGTATGCAGCGGGGCGATAGGCTTCGCCAGACGATCGATGAAGTCGAGAACGCAACCGATACGCTGGACGAAGGCGCCTTTCTCCTGAGCCTCGTTCCGCAAGGCGATGGCGTCGCGAATATCGATACGCTCGCCGATTTGGCCGAGATTGTTATTGAGAGCGTCGGCCAGCTGATACGCGCGGTGGAGGCGGCCTCGCGCTTGCCGCAAGGTCAGCAAGGCGATGCCGCGGATGCGCTGCAGGCGATCGATATTGTGGTGCTGGCCGAGCGACGGGCAGATGCAGCGGAGCGCGATGCGTTTAGTGCCTTCATGCGCGTGTCCGCTGCCGATGCGCGCCCGCTCGTTCTTGGGCTCGAAATCGCCCGCTCACTCGAAACCGCGACCGATCATCTTGCGCATGCGGCGCTCGCGCTGCGCGATCTTGTGCTTGAGGAATTGTCCGCATGAACATGAATGGCGAACTGCTTCTGATCGCGCGTAGTGGTAGCTCGCCGCTCGTCACGTCGGAAATCGCCGGCTCCAAGGCTGCGCAGCTTTGGCGGATGGCGCAGCTCGGCCTTCCTGTGCCGCCCGCTTTCGTTCTGCCGACCAATCTGTGCGCAGCTGTCAATGCCGGCGGGAGAGACGCGCGGGCGGTGGTCCAGCATTATCTCGACAAAGGCGTTGCCTGGCTCGAAGAAATCACCGGCCGGCGCTTTGGCGATAGCCGGGCCCCGTTGCTCGTCTCGGTCCGCTCGGGCGCTGCGGCCTCGATGCCTGGCATGCTGGAAACCATTCTCGATGTCGGTCTCAATGACGAGACCGTGCGCGGCCTGATCCGCATGAGCGGCAATCCACGGCTCGCTTTCGACAGTTTTCGGCGCTTCATCCAAGGTTATGCCGAAGTGGTCGCGCATGTGCCCGGTGTCGGTTTCGAGAAGCGCCTCGGTGAGATGATGCGGCGGGAGGGCGTGACGAATGAGACGCAGCTCGATCCGGAGGCTTTGGAGCGCTTGACGAGCGAGTTCCGCGAATTCGCTTTGCGCGCCTCGGGCCACGCGATACCGAACGATCCGAGCGAGCAGCTCAATTGCGCGGCCATAGCGGTCTATCGGTCTTGGGAAAGCGGGCGCGCGAAAGAATATCGCCGGCTCAATCAGCTCGAAGGTCTCAAAGGCACCGCTGTCACGGTGCAGGCCATGGTGTTCGGCAATTCGGGAGGTAAATCCGGGGCCGGTGTCGCCTTCAGCCGCAATACGGCGACGGGGAGCAAAGAGCTCTATGTCGATTTTCTTTTCGATGCGCAGGGGGAGGACGTGGTCTCCGGTCGCCGGACACCTGGCCATGCCGAGCGGCTCGCGGCGCGCCTGCCAGAGGTCGCAAAAGAACTCGCAGGCGGCATCAAACACATCGAAGCGGAAATACGCGATGCGCAGGATGTCGAATTCACGGTCGAGGACGGACGGCTTTATTTTCTGCAGACGCGATCGGCCAAGCGCACGCCATTGGCGGCGCTGCGCATCGCGGTCGATATGGTTCATGAGGGATTGATCGATGTCGACTCCGCGCTGGAGCGGCTCGGTAAGCTCGATGCCGAGAATTTAAGCATAGCGCGTTTCGCCGAGCCGGCACCATCGATTGCCACGGCGATCTCCGCCGCTCCGGGCGTTGCGAACGGCCGCGTCGCTTTCGATTCGCTGCACGCCAAGGAACTTGCGGCGGCCGGCGTGCCAGTCATTCTGGTACGGCCCGAAACATCGACGGAGGATGTGGAAGGGTTTGCTGTGGCGGTGGGTATTCTCACCGCCGTTGGCGGCCGCACGGCGCACGCGGCGGTGGTCGCGCGCCAGCTCGGGAAAGTCTGTCTCGTCGGCTGTCGAGCTCTCGTCATCGACGAAAAAAATCACACCGCAATTCTCGGGGGCGCAAATATCCGCGAAGGTGATTGGCTCTCGCTTGACGGCGACCGTGGGGAAATCAGCCTCGGTCAGCGTGCGATCGTGACTGAAGAGCCGCTCGAACTCGTCGAGATCGCACGCTGGCGCCCTTCCGCCGTGGTGCGGGCGCAGGGATGAGGAGGCACAGCCGTAGGACCGTTCCTGCGAGGCTCCGGTTGCCGGTGCTCACTATCGTTCATAAGTGGCGATCAAACGCACTTCGTCGAGACAATATCT
>DAIESR010000017.1 GCA_027346205.1 Beijerinckiaceae bacterium | reverse complement strand
AGTCGTCTCGGTCTCCCGCTGGACAACCTGTTGAGGTTCCACATCTAGGGCATGTCCCGGAAAAGTTGATGGACTTTTCCGGGACATGCTCCAAGTATTTGAAATAGAGCCGATTTCTACCGTCTAAATGGATCGCAAGCGATTCCATATAAGCGGGATCGGCTCTGGCTGGCAAGGCGACAATCCCATGCCCGAAAAGGTGCCAACGTGCGGTGGAAACCCTTTCGCCGGCCCATCTTTGCACTTTACGCGGCCTTAAGCCGGCCGATGTAGGCTGCATATGCGAGGCTTCCGCCGTGAAACATGCGATCGATCACACGCTTGACGTGTGTGGCAAAGCAGCTCGCGAAGAGAGATTTGGAGCGTTTTCGAACGGCAAGTCTGGGCGTTTCGCTCAAAGTTTTTTGTAGGAACGGCGCGGGACAATGGCAAAAGGCAGGGGTGGCGAGCGTCGGGAGCCGACCTTTGGCCCCTCTTCCGAAGGCCGTGGCGAGGAACGACGAAAATCGGCGCCACCGAAGCGCAAGAAGAAGCGGTCGCATCGCTCTTTCTTCGGGCGACTCGTCTATTGGGCCTTCACGCTCTCCATCTGGGTTTTCGCTGCCGGCGGCGCCTTGGTCGCTTATGAAGCCGCGCAATTGCCGCAGATCGATCACCTCGCCATCCCCAAGCGGCCACCCAATATCGCCATTCTCAGTGCTGATGGCTCATTGCTCGCCAACCGCGGCGACACCGGCGGGGCAGCGATCCATCTTGCCGAATTGCCGTCCTATTTGCCGAAGGCCTTCGTCGCTATCGAAGACCGCCGTTTCTATGAGCATTGGGGCATCGATCCAATCGGCCTGCTCCGCGCGCTGATCAACGACATCTCCAGCCGAGGCCCGATGCAGGGTGGCTCCACGCTGACTCAGCAGCTTGCGAAGAATTTGTTTCTGACGCAGGAGCGCACGCTCTCGCGCAAGATCCAGGAGGCGATTCTCGCGATCTGGCTCGAGCGCAAATACACCAAGGATCAGATCCTGGAACTTTATCTCAATCGCGTCTATTTCGGTTCCGGCGCTTATGGCGTCGAAGCCGCCGCGCAGAAATATTTCGGTCACAGCGCGCGTTATGTCACTTTGGCGGAGGCGGCCATGCTCGCGGGCCTCATGAAGGCGCCGACGCGGCTGGCGCCGAACCGCAATCCGAAAGGCGCCGTGGAACGCGCGGCCCAGGTCCTCATTGCCATGGCCCAGGCGGGCTATATCACCGAAGACATGGCCAAGCTCGCTCTCGCGCATCCGGGGCATGCGATCCAGGAAAAAGGTGATGGCTCGATCAATTATGCCGCCGATTATGTCATGGATCAGCTCGACGATATCGTGGGGGCGATCGATCGCGACATTGTCGTCTCGACGAGTTTGAGCGCGCCGCTGCAACAAGCGGCCGAGCATGCCTTGACCGGCGTCCTTGCCAGCGACAGCCGCCGCTATCGCGTGAGCCAGGGCGCACTTGTCGCGATGGCTCCGGACGGTGCCGTGCGGGCGCTGATCGGCGGCCGCGATTATGCCGAGAGCCAGTTCAATCGCGCCGTGGCCGCCAAGCGCCAACCCGGCTCCGCCTTCAAGCCCTTCGTCTATCTCACGGCGCTCGAGCGTGGCCTCACTCCCGATAGCATACGTCAGGACGCGCCGATCAATGTCAGGGGCTGGAAGCCAGAAAATTACGAGCATCGTTATCTCGGCTCTGTGACCTTGACCAAGGCACTCTCCGAATCACTCAACACTGTGGCTGTGCGGCTCGGTCTCGAGGTCGGACCGGCCTCGGTGATCAAAACCGCGCATCGGCTCGGCATCACCTCGGTGCTTCAGTCGAATGCCACGATCGCACTCGGTACATCCGAGGTCACGCCGCTTGAGCTTGTGGGCGCATATGCGCCTTTCGCCAATGGTGGAATCGGCGTGCGGCCTTATGTGATCACTTCGGTTCGCACCACGAGCGGCAAGCTGCTCTATCAGCGCAGACCATCGACCGATGCGCGTGTGATCGCACCGCAATATGTGGCGATGATGAACACGATGATGGAACAAACGCTGGCGACGGGCACGGCGCGTAGGGCACATCTGCCGGCGGGTTGGCAGGCGGCCGGTAAGACAGGCACGAGCCAGGATTATCGCGACGCCTGGTTCGTCGGCTATACGAGTCAGTTGATCGCTGGCGTCTGGCTCGGGAACGATGACAATTCGCCGACGAAACGCGCGACGGGCGGCAGTCTTCCGGTCGCGATCTGGTCCAAATTCATGACGGCCGCTCTGCAAGGCGTGCCGTCGGCGGATCTGCCCTATGGCATTTGGCGCGCGCCGAATCCATTCGCGGTTGCGCCCGGCGTTCCGGTTGCGACGAATGGGGGCACGACTTTCTTCGGCATTCCGATCGGCGGTTACGCCGCGCCGTCCAGTCAAAACGGTGCACCGCGGCCGATCCATGCGGGACAGACGTCGCGCGGCCTTCCAGGCATCGGCCAGAGCGGCAACGATGCTCCGAATATCTTGCCGCCAGCGGCGATCCCTGATCGCGGCGGCACATCGCAACGCGACAAGAGTTTCTTCGGTTTGTTCTGAGCGCGCGTTCAGTGCGTGCGCAATGCGCGGGTATGGCAGGCATCAAGGAAGATCAGTTTCTTGCGCGGCAGATCATGCAGGATGCCGAAGATGTCGTCGCGCGATATGGCGATCGCGAAGCTTTTGCCGGAACTGCCATTGCCGATTGGCAGCCGCTGCGCGAGGATCTGAATGTCTTCGCCTGTCATCGCCGAGGAATCGCGGGCCGCAGCGACGGAATTCGACAAGCCGCGGCGGCGAAAGCCAATATAAAGAGTGTAAAACTTAAGCACAGCGGGGAGCGCAAGAGGCGAAGAACCGACGAGAACGCCATGGCCAGGAGGTCCAATTGTCTTATGTGCGGCCTATTGATCGACAGGGACGCAGCCATTCTGACGGAAGAGCCGTAAGGAATGATTGTCACGCTCTTATTTCTTTGGCAGACGGATATCGCTATGGTCCGGCCGAGCCTCGGTCCGATCCTGGATTCGGCATCCCGCAGGCTGCGAATCGATTGATTTCGATCAGGTGGGCAGGGACGGTTGGATTAATGTCACGCTCTCGCGGATTGTCCTGAGTTTGATGCGCGACGCGCTTAGAGCCGACCCCGCCTATATGGAATCGCTTGCGATCCATATAGGCGGGAAAAATCGACTCAATTTCAAATTCATAGAGCATGTCCACCGACCGGAGTTTCAGGTCGCGGCCCTTTGAAAGAGGTTTTGGATTCGTCTCATGGATCTTGCGGTGCTTGCGTCCTATCTCGGCGCTGTCTGGTGGAGCGTGGCGGTGGTCGTTCTCCTGCTCACCAGTCTTGGCACGCTGGTACAACCGTGGATTCAGGCCCGGCGAGCGACGAACCGCGAAGCGCCGCCGATCTCGGCGATCTTGCCGATCAAATTGCACAATCCCGGATTTGAAGAGGCGCAGGCCTCGATTTTCACGCAGCGCTATCCCGATTACGAAGTGTTGTTCAGCGCCGCGGAAGCGACTTCGCCAGTGCTCGATATCGCGCAGCGATTGAAGGACGGCCATCCCAATATCGCGTCTCGCATCATGCAATCGCATTGCGAGCTGGCGGTTAGCCCAAAGCTGAACACTTTGGCGGCGCCGCTCGCCGCCGCGGCGCATGATTTCATCCTCACCAAAGATTCCAACATCGTCTTCGATGCGGAGACGATGGTGGCCTATATGCGGAATTTCACGCCGGGCGTCGGTTTGGTCGTCGGTGTGCCCATTGCCGAGCGGCCGGACGGCCTTGCGGGCCATATCGAGGCATTCTTGATCAACGGCCATGCACGCCTGCTGCTGACTGCCTCGGCCTTGGGTCTGGGCTTCGGCGTCGGCAAGGCGATGCTGTTCAAACGTAGCGATCTTGCCCGCGCCGGCGGCTTCGAGGCCATGGCTTATACGCTCGCGGAAGATACGGCGATCTCGAAGGGGCTCGCGGCGATCGGCTTCAGGACCGTCTTTGCGCATAAGACTTTGCGGCAGATCATTGGACGGCGGAGCTTGCGCGATATCTATGATCGGCAGCTCCGCTGGAGCGTCATCCGGCGGGCGCATGAGCCGGTAACTTATTCGCTGGAGCCGATTTCCACGCCCTTGCCGGCGGCGGCTGCCGCGGCACTCGCGGCGCCGCTCGTCGGCCTTGCGGGCGGAACCGCCTTCGGCCTCACCTTGCTCGGCTGGTTCGGCTGTGAAATTTTGATCGCTGGGCTCAAAGGCTGGGAAGTATCGGCCATGTCGCCGGTCGCCTTCGTCGGCCGCGAAATCCTCGCGTTGGCGGCGTGGCTGCGGGCCTGGACGACGGATGATGTCGTCTGGGCGAATGGCCGCTTCGATGTTTTCGTGGGCGCGCAAGCGCCCATGGGCGAGCCGGCGCTTTCCGTTCCGCGTAAGGGCGCAGGTGACGAGAAAGCCTGACGGCAAACGGATTTATCTCGTTCATTCTCTATCGCTCGGTAACCTGGATGATGTGCGATGAGCCGTGGCATAGGCCGGCAGATATTTACCGAGGTGCGATATATTGCGTCTTGAAGACGTAATCCCACCAAGGTGCGCTGACGCCGTAGGATCGCTCCGGGTCGCGAAAATGATGCAGCATATGGAGCCGCCGCAAAGTGAGGCCGAGCCGCGTCTTCGGATTTGCATGATGCACATAATAATGCACCATGTCGTAGCAGAGATAGCCGATGATGAAGCCCATGAGGAAAGGCAAGCCCAAGGGCAGGCCGAAAAGAAGGTCCGTGACCAATAATGCGATCAGCATAATGGGGGCGCTCAAGAGCGGCGGCATGACGAGGCGCAGCGGATCGTTTGGGTGGACATGATGCACGCCATGGATCAGGAAATGGAGTCGCGCGCCCCAGGCACCTGGGAGTTCGGCATGGAAGAGATAGCGATGCCCGAAATATTCAATGAGCGTCCAGATGAAATAGCCGCCCAAAGCGGCGGCAGTGATCATCAGGGGGCTGAACGCGCGCAGACTCAACCAAGCGAGCAGAACGACAATAGGAATATAGACGACGAGCGGCATCGTCCAATGGACGCGCGAAAACTTGTCGAGCAGTGGATTTTCAAACAGCCGCGGCGACGCGCAGAGGAAATCGGCATCGTTCGAACCCCTGCCTGAGGACTGCGCGCTGCCAGATGTCATGAAATACGCCTTTCAAACTCTCCTTTACATAGCAAATCGACGCCGAGCGCCGCAAGGCTTACCGCGCTGCCCCCAGGGCTCCGAACTCAGGTTAATGGCGGTTAACGGATTGCGTTTTGCGTGATTCCATGGAGGCGGACTGATTCTGGAGCCTCCGCCATGAGCCTTGCCCTCGCTGTTTTTGAAGAAAAGTCGCGCCTTCGTAC
>DAIESR010000563.1 GCA_027346205.1 Beijerinckiaceae bacterium | reverse complement strand
CGCGACATCGCCGATGTCGGTCGCTACCGGACGCACGCAGACGCGATGCAGATCGTTTCGGGCGCCCTCCACGAACCGCGCGTTCATTTCGAGGCGCCGCCGTCCAAGGTCGTTCCGAATGAAATGGCGCGATTCATCGCATGGTTCAACGAGAGCGCGCCATGCGCATCGACCCCGCTTCCCGCGATTGCCAGGGCGGCGATTGCGCACTTGTGGTTCGAGAGCATCCACCCCTTCGAAGACGGCAATGGCCGGATCGGGCGCGCGATTGCCGAGAAGGCTTTGGCGCAAAACCTTGCCGCACCGACGCTGACGGCGCTTGCGGAAACGATCCATCGCCACCGCAAAGCCTATTATGCCGCACTCCAGCTCGCCAGCCAGAGCAACGAAATCGACGCCTGGCTCATATGGTTCGCCGATATTGTCATCGAAGCGCAGGCGCGGACGATCACCCGCATCCGCTTCTTGATCGACAAGACGCGTCTGCTCGATCACTTGCGAGGTGCGCTCAATGAGCGACAGGAGAAAGCGCTACTCCGACTTTTTCGCGCGGGGCCGGATGGCTTTGAGGGCGGGCTAAGCGCTGGGAATTATCGTACGATTACCGGGGCTAGCCTTGCGACCGCGACGCGAGATTTGAGCGACCTAGTCGAGAAGGGCGCGCTTATTCGCACCGGTGAGCGACGCTATGCGCGCTATAGATTCCCTTCCACAAGCAAGACCTCGATATCAGTAGCCAGCTAACGCTAAAAAAGCTTGAGTGACATATCTATGCCGAGAATATTCGACAACATCGACAATGATCTATTGCCGGAACTGAGCAAGGTCTTGTCGGTTTCCAAGCGCGCCGATTTCTGCGTCGGCTATTTCAATTTGCGTGGATGGCGAAAAATTGACCAACATATCGAAGGCTGGTCGGGATTAGATGGAAATGCTTGCCGCCTATTGGTGGGCATGCACCAATCTCCCGAAAAGGGCCTTCGAGAGAAACTCGCTACCGCCTACCACGAAGACGGTATCGACAATGCCCGTGCACTCGAACTTAAAAAGGAGCTTGCTGAAGAATTTCGGGCGCAATTGGCGCTGGGAGCGCCGAGCAACAGCGATGAAGCCGGGTTACGGCGTTTGGCTCGTCAAATTCGAGCGGGAAAGGTCGTTGTAAAGCTATTCTTGCGTCACCCGCTACACGCAAAACTCTACCTGCTTCATCGTCCCGATCCGGTAAATCCGAAGGTGGGATTTGTCGGCAGCAGCAATCTTACGTTTGCAGGCCTATCACTTCAAGGCGAACTCAATGTCGATGTTATGGATCATGACGCCTGCGACAAGTTGGCGTTTTGGTTCGAAAACCGATGGAATGACCGCTGGTGCATCGACATTTCGGACGAGCTGGCGACAATAATCGAGGAAAGCTGGGCCGGCGAGGCGCTGGTTAAACCCTACAATGTCTATCTGAAAATCGCCTACCACCTCGCGCAAGAAGCGCGGCTCGGCCAGTCTGAGTTTCGTATCCCTCGGATATTCGGCGACAAGTTATTCGACTTCCAGACCAGCGCGGTGAAAGTCGCTGCTCACCACCTCAATAAGCGTGGCGGCGTTGTGATCGGTGATGTGGTCGGCCTAGGAAAATCTATAATGGCATCGGCGCTGCTCAAAATTATCGAAGAAGTCGATGGCCGCAGCTTGATCATCTGTCCCAAGAACCTGCTCGATATGTGGCAGGACTACGTTGAGACATACGAACTCAACGCCAAAATCGTCTCACTCTCGCGGGTCGAGTCCGAGCTGAAGGAGCTGAAGCGGTATCGCACGGTCCTGATCGACGAGAGCCACAATCTCAGGAATCGTGAGGGCAAGCGCTATCGGGCGATAGAGGATTATGTCCGTTCCAACGACAGCCGGTGCATCTTGCTGTCAGCCACGCCTTACAACAAGTCGTTTATCGACCTGTCCTCTCAGCTCCGCCTCTTCATCGAGGACGATCAAGATATAGGCGTGCGCCCCGAAGCCATGATCCGCGCAATCGGCGGCGAAACCGAATTTGTCCGCAAGCACCAGTGCGCCGTGCGCTCGCTTCCTGCGTTTGAGAAAAGCGATCAGACGGATGATTGGCGCGAGTTGATGCGGCTTTACATGATCCGTCGGACCCGAGGGTTCATTCTGCAAAACTACGCCGAAACAGATCAGACCAACGACCGCAAATTCATCACATTCGCCGACGGCACGCGATCTTACTTCCCGGTGCGGCAGCCTAAGTCGGTAA
>DAIESR010000550.1 GCA_027346205.1 Beijerinckiaceae bacterium | reverse complement strand
TAATGACGCCGCCGAGCGAACCGACCGTGGTGATGAGCCCCCAGAAAGTGCCGAGCAGGCCGAGAAAGATGAGAAGGCCAGTGAGATAGCGCGAGATGTCGCGCGCTTCGTCGAGCCGCGCGCCGATCGAATCGAGAATGGCGCGCAAGGTCAAGGTCGAGATCATCGCGCCGGCCGGCCGATCGCCGAGCAAAGTTGCCATCGGCGCCAAAAGGATCGGATGCGGCACTTTTTCGGCTTCCCCGCGCGGCAGGGCGTTCACCCAGCGCACTTCGCGAAACAGCCGGATCACTTGCCGTAGGGCGAGCAGGATGCCGAAACCAAGGACGAAGAAAATCAAGCCGTTGAGGCCGGGATTGGCCATGAAAGCCGTCTTGATCTGCTGCTGCATGATGAAGACGAGGAAGCCGGCGAGAATGAGAAACACCAGCATGCGCACGAGAAAGATGCGCGGCGAAGAGAGTCTGTAGGGATCGACGTCGGTCGCCATTTTCGGTTCCACCGCTTGCTTTTCCGCCGCGCTTTCGGCGCCCTTTGGAGAAAACGGCTTCAAATTAGTCCAGATCCCGATGTGGCGGAAGCGCGAAGCGGCAGCGCGCTACAACTATGGCGGATTTGCACGTCCTTCCCGTGACGCGGCGGCATGGGGGCGGTTTAAGCTTGGCCGCGCTCAGCCGGCGGCGCGGATGAGCGCCAAGAGCTGCGAATGTATGAACTCATTGCCGACGCAGACAGACCCTTTGGTCAGAAAATCCGGACCGCCCTCGGCATCGCTGGCAAAGCCGCCGGCTTCGCGGACGATGAGCATGCCGGCGGCCATGTCCCATGATTTCAGGCCGCGCTCCCAAAAGCCGTCATAGCGGCCCGAGGCGACGAAGCAGAGATCGAGCGCAGCGGCGCCGAGCCGGCGCAGATTGGCAACGCGCGCCATGACCGCAGCGAATTCGGCTTTGAATTTCGGATGATCCGCCTGCTTGCCGATATGCGGAATGCCGCAGCCGATCAGAGCTTCGGCCATATTGCGCCGCGCCGCCACGCGCAGGCGTCGATTGTTGAGATAGGCGCCCTGGCCCTTTTCGGCGACATATATGTCGTCCGTCACCGGATTGTAGACGAGGCCGGCGACGATCTGGCCGTCGCGGGCGAGCCCGATGGAAATGGCGAAAATCGGCAGGCCATGGAGGAAATTCGTCGTCCCGTCGAGCGGGTCGATATACCAGATATGAGTCTTGTCGGTTCCCTCGACCGTGCCGCTCTCTTCCATGACGAAACCATAGCCGGGGCGGGCCTTGGCGAGTTCCTCATAGAGGACTTTTTCCGCCTTGCGGTCGGCGGCGGAAACGAAATCGCCGGGGCCTTTGATCGAGACCTGCAGATTCTCGACTTCGCCGAAGTCGCGCTTGAGGCCGCGGCCGGCTTTGAGCGCGGCAGCGGTCATCACATTCATGAGGGCGGAACGAATCATCGCGGATCTCGCAAAGAAGGAAGGATTTTAGACGACACGCAGAAAAGACCGAATCGATTGGGCGCTCATCCTTCCCCTTGAAGGGGAAGGTGGCAGCGGCGCGAAGCGACGCTGACGGATGGGGTCTGAGAATACATGTTCTCTCTAAATCAACCCCACCCGGCCGCTTTAGAGGGCAGGGATTTACAGCAGCTGCGGGATCGAGCTTTTATTTCTGCGCGTTGCCTTCGCTGAATGGTGACGCGTTTCAGTCCGCGCGCCGCAGATAGGTGACTTCGCTCGTGTCGACGACAATGCGCTCGCCCGGCCCGATGAAGGGCGGCACCAGGATGCGCAGGCCGTTTTCGAGCTTCGCCGGCTTATAGGAGGAGGACGCCGATTGTCCCTTGATGACCGGGTCGGCCTCGACCACCTCCAAAGTGACCTGCTGTGGAAAGCGGATGCTGATCGGCCTACCCTCATGCATTTGCAAGGTGACTTTCATGCCGTCCTGCAGGAAGGCGGCGCGCTCGCCGACAAAATCGGCGGCGAGATCGATCTGCTCATAGCTTTCGAGATCCATGAAGACGAGGCTTTCGCCCTCGGCATAGAGATAGCTGAAATCCTTGAGTTCGAGTTCGATCGCCTCGACCGTCTCGTCGGCGCGGAAGCGTTCGTTGAGCTTGCGGCCGTCGATCAGATTCTTCAGCTCGACCTGGTTGAAGGCGCCGCCCTTGCCGGGCTTCACACTATTG
The DNA here is from genome assembly GCA_027346205.1 of Beijerinckiaceae bacterium. Lineage (GTDB taxonomy): Bacteria > Pseudomonadota > Alphaproteobacteria > Rhizobiales > Beijerinckiaceae > Methylovirgula. The sequence goes on along the minus strand of DAIESR010000550.1, from coordinate 4,270 downwards.
GTCTTCACCGCGACCCAGAGGCCGGCCTGATGTTCGAGGACGGTGCCGGGGGTGATTTGGTTTCCGTTGATTTTGGGCATGGGGAAATATTGGGCCGGGGCGTTGGGAAGAGGGATGGCGTTCATCTGCCCGGCAGGGGCCAAAGGGTCAAGCAAATTGAGCGGGGAGCAGGGTGGTGTGGGGCCGGAGAGGTGGAGCGGGGGAAATCCCGGATTCAGCGCCAAATGCCTGTGAAGCACGCGTATGGAAGAGGATTTCGGCGGGGCGTTTCGGTTAATGTCTGACGATGATCTTTATCCTATTGTGATTCGGAGGCTTGCATGACCACCTGGAGATTGCCTGCTTTGGAAGCGCTTCGGCCAACTGTACTCGAGTACAATCCGGCAAAGTCGATGTATGAGCGCATCGTGAAATCGATCATCGAATTTGAGCATGAACTCGATGAAACACAGGAGGTCGGAGCACGGCTCGTGAATTTTGGGCCTCAAGAAACAATTATGATCCACGATGTTGGCTATTGGGGGCCTGACCTCGTCAAATTCTTTGGCAAGAATGCGAACGGGCATCCCGTCGAACTGTTGCAGCACCTTTCGCAAGTGAACGTGCTGCTTGTCACTCTGCGCTTGCCGCCGCTGGAGCACGTGAGCAGACGCACTTTTGGAAATTCTTCGTCTCCAACATCCACAACCCGCGCGTGGCGAATACGCGACGAATAAGCAGGCGCCGGCCTTCCAGGTAAAATTGGGCCGTGAGGCGATGACGCATGCCGCCCCTCTCCCCGCGAGCGGGGAGAGGTAAGGAGAGGGGCCGGGGGATTAGCTCCGAGATTTCACGTCAATACGCTTGGCTAAACTAACTTGGCTTTGTGGCAAGTCACCCTGCCCCTCACCCAGCCTCTCCCCGCAAGCGGGGAGAGGGGTAGCGCGGCGCCTAACTCACCCCACCCAACTTGCAGATCAGCTTCCATTCTGCATCGGTCACCGGCTGCACGGACAGTCTGGAATTATTGACGAGCATCATATCTTTCAGCCGCTCGTCGGCTTTGATGCTTGCGAGCGTGATCGGCGTCTTCAAAGGCTTCACCGCCGCGAAATCGCACATGCCGAATTTGCCCGTAGGATCGCTGTCGTCTGGATAATAGGTCTTGATGACCTTGACGATGCCGACGATCTCCTTGCCCTCGTTGGAATGATAGAAGAAGGCCTGCTCGCCGAGCTTCATCGCCATCAGATTCTGCTTGGCGACATGATTGCGCACGCCATTCCAGAACGTGCCCTTCTCGCCCGCCTCGACCTGCATGTCCCAGGACCATTTATTGGGCTCGCTCTTGATCAGCCAATGCGCCATATCAGCCTCCGCCTTCCACGCTCGTCATGGCCGTCCCCGGACTTGATCCGGGGGCTTGTCCCGGTCATCCACGTCTAAATAATCTCCCCTGCCAGCCCCCGCTTTTTCAGCAAAGGCTCGGCCGAAGGCGCGCGGCCACGAAAGCCGAGATAGGCCGCGTCCGGCTCTTTGCGATTGCCGGCGGCATAGACATTCTCCCGCAGCTTTCGGGCGACCTCGGCATCGAAAATATTGCCAGTCTCGACGAAAGCCTCGAAGCCGTCCGCGTCGAGAACCTCCGACCAGAGATAGGAATAATAGCCCGCCGCATAGGAATCGCCGGAAAAGACATGGGCGAAATGCGGCGTGCGATGGCGCATGACGATGCCCTTCGGCATCCCGAGCGCATCAAGCATGTCTTTTTCGACCGCGACAATATCGAGATCCTCCGACGGCTTCTGCCGATGCAGGGCGAGATCGACAAGCGCGGCAGCCGTATATTCAACGGTTGCGAAACCTTGGTTGAACTGGCGCGCGGCAAGCAGCCGCTCGAGCAGAGCCTCGGGAATCGGCTCACCGCTGTGATAATGCAGCGCGAAGCGGCGCACAATCTCCTTCTGCTCCAGCCAATGCTCATAAAGCTGCGACGGGAATTCGACGAAGTCGCGCGCGACACTCGTGCCCGACAAAAGCGGATAGGTCACATCCGACAAGAGCCCATGCAGCGCATGGCCGAATTCATGAAACAAAGTGCGCGCATCGTCGAAGCTCAAGAGACAGGCTTCGCCCGCGGCCGGCTTCACGAAGTTCAGCACATTGACGATGATGGGCAGAACTTCGCCGTCGAGCTTCTCCTGCTCGCGATATTCGCTCATCCAGGCGCCGCCATGTTTCGAGGGCCGCGCATAATAATCGCCGATGAAGAGCGCGACGGGCTTGCCCTCTGGTCCGATCACGTTCCAGGCGCGCGCATCGGGGTGATAGAGCGGCAGGTCGAAACGCTCGCTGAAGGTGAGGCCGAAGAGCTGCTCAGCGGTGTATAAGACCGCCTCGATCATCCGATCGAGCTGCATGTAAGGCTTGATCTCCGATTCATCGAGATCGAATTCGGCCTTGCGGCGGCGTTCGGCATAATAGCGCCAATCCCAAGGCGCGAGGGTGAAATTCGCGCCTTCCTGCGCAATGACCTCCTGCAGCGCGGCCTCCTCGCGCAAGGCGCGGGCGCGGGCCGGTGCCCAAACCTTGCCGAGCAGGTCCTGCGCCGCCTCGGGCGTCTTGGCCATCGTATCGGCGAGACGGAAATGCGCGAAGCTCTCATAGCCGAGAAGCCGTGCTCGCTCGTCGCGAAGCCGCAGCATTTCGACGGCCAGTGCGCGATTGTCGGTCGCGCCGCCGCCCTCGCCGCGCGAGACCCACCCGCGCCAGGCTTTCTCGCGCAAATCGCGGCGGCTCGACATTGCCAGGAAAGGCTCGACGCTGGAGCGGCTGAGCGTAATCACATATTTGCCGGGAAAGCCGCGCTCGCGCGCCGTCTCCGCCGCCTCGGCGATCAGCCAATCGGGCAATCCGGCCAGATCTTCGCCCGCATCCAGCACCAGAGTGAAGGCCTTTTCGTCGGCCAGCACATTTTGCGAAAATTGCGTGCCGAGCGTGGCCAAGCGCTCGCCGATTTCGGCAAGCCGCGATTTCACCTCAGGCGCGAGGCCCGCGCCGGCGCGACGAAAGGCGATATGATGGCGCTCCAAGACGCGCTTCTGCTCGGCATCGAGCTTGAGCGCGTCGCGCCGCGCATAGATCGCGTCGACGCGGGCGAAGAGCGCATCATTCAAATGGATCTCGGCGTCATGCCGCGCAAAAAGCGGCGAGATTTCGCGCTCCACTGCTTCGATCGCATCATTCGTGTGCGCACTGGTCAGATTGAAGAAGACGAGCGAGACACGCCGCAAGTTTCGCCCTGCCCGCTCCAGCGCGGCGATCGTGTTTTCAAAATCGGCTGGCTCGGGATTGGCCGCAATGGCTGCAATCTCGGCTTTGTGCTCGGCGAAGGCACGCTCGAAGGCCGGCCCATAGTGATCGGGCATGATCCTGTCGAAGGGCGGGATGCCGAAAGGACCGGTCCAAGCTTCGAGCAGCGGATTGGGTGCAGCAGGATCTTGCGGAAGTGGGTGGGATTTTGGGGAAGCATTCATAGGGTGGCGGTCCGAATTGTGAAATCGTCTTCGACAAGCACAGCCCTTTCGCTCGGATCGCAAGGCGATTCCGTGCACAAGGGCTCGGCGGTTTCCATTCATATGGGGGCGAGCAAGCCACGTTCCATCGGCGCCAGCTTGGCTTCTGACCTCACTTAGCGCTCAGCACATTACGACATGTGGCCGGAAGATCGGCGAGCATGAGCCACCGCCGCGGCTTGGGGTGCGGTGCGGGCCGCGGATGCAGCACCCTGTCCGAGAACCAATAGGCGAGCGAGGCACGGTCGCAGCCTTCTTCCTTAGGCACCGGGATCTGGCCTTCACACGAGCGATCCCCCTTCGGACAGAAGAGCCGGACATGAAAATGATAGTTGTGTCCATACATGGGCCGTAGTTTGGCGAGCCAGGCGCCGCGGTTTCCAGCCTCGCGGCACATGGCTTTCTTGATCGCCGCATTGACGAAAATACGCTGGACCTCGGGCTCCTGGGCGGCAGCCTTGAGCACGGCAAAGTCATCCGAAGTCCAAGTCCTCGGATCGACATCGAGCCGATCCGGCCGCACCAAATTGAGGGAGAGCATATCCTCCCGCTCGCGGCGGGAGAGGAGACGCGAGGGCATGGGCCGCAGCCAGATGTCGACATCGAGCCCGATCTGATGCGAGGCATGGCCATTGAGCATGGGTCCACCGCGCGGCTGCGCCATATCGCCGATCAGAAGACCCGGCCAATGGCTCACCCTGGTGACCTTTTTGGCG
>DAIESR010000543.1 GCA_027346205.1 Beijerinckiaceae bacterium | reverse complement strand
GCTAGGCAATTTATGCGATTCCGCCCCTGGCACCATTGCCTCTTTTCATAGCAGAACATAGCAGCGAATTTTGCATTAAAAATTAATAAGTTAATGCTTAAAACGGGGACATAGCGGCGGCCGGCGATCCGTTGCTTCGGATCATTTTGGGGGTATTCTCGGGGCGCGGTACCCCTTTCCCCGAAGTTGATACCCCCAAATGGTGCTCACCCATTTCGACATCAAGAACGCCAAGCCGGCGGAGAAGCCCTACAAGCTCTTTGACGGTGGCGGCCTCTATCTCCTGGTCCAGCCGAGCGGCAATAAATTCTGGCGGCTGAAATATCGGTTCCTGGGGACCGAACGCGTGCTCTCGTTCGGCGCATACCCCCTTTTCTCCCTCGCCGAAATGCGCGCCAAGCGCGATGAGGCCAAGAAGCTCATCGCCTCCGGCACTGACCCTAACGTCAAGAAGAAACTCGATAGGATTGCAGCTGAGACCGCTGCTCAAAACACCTTCAGCCTGATCGCCGATGAGTTTCTCGCCAATATGATAGCTAAAGGCGCTTCGGCTGCCACGATCACCAAGAACACCTGGCTGCTGAAAGACATTGCAGCTCCGATCGCCAATCGGCCAATCGCCGAAATTACCCCAGCCGAAATTCTCGATCTCCTGAAGCGGGTCGAGAAAAGCGGCCGGCGCGAAACAGCTCGCCGACTTCGTGGCACTATAGGAGCCGTGTTCCGCTTAGCCATCGTCACCATGCGGACGACCAGTGACCCCACCTACGCGCTCAAGGGCGCTCTGCTGCGCCCGAACACGAAGTCGCGCGCGGCGATCACGGACGAGAAGGCGTTCGGCGCTCTGCTCCGGGCCATCGACGCCTTCGACGGTTGGCCGACGATTGGCGCTGCCCTGAAATTCTGCGCATTGACCTGCGCGCGACCCGGCGAGGTGCGCGGAGCAACGCGATCTGAAATCAACTTCGAGAAGGCCATCTGGCGGATTCCAGAAGAGCGGACCAAGATGCGCCGCCAGCATGACGTTCCGCTCTCGCGCCAGGCGATTGCCGTGTTGCGCGACATCTGGCCCATGTCGGACTATGGCGAATTGATCTTTCCCTCGATCCGCTCCAATCGAAAGCCTTTATCGGAAAATGCATTCAACGCTGCTTTGCGCCGCTTGGGTTACGGCCCCGACGAAGTGACAGCTCACGGCTTCCGATCGAGCGCAAGCACAATTCTCAATGAGCACGGCTTCAATCCCGACGTGATCGAAGCGATCCTTGGACACAAGAATGAGAACACAATCCGCCGAGCCTACAACCGCGCGACCTACTGGTCCGAACGCGTCGCGCTGATGCAGAAATGGGCGGACCTACTGGACGAGTTTCGAGAACCGTAGGAATCATAATCCTTGTGTCGGGGGTTCGAGTCCCTCCTCCGCTACCAATAAAATCAATATCTTAGCAAAATAAGCGTTGCGTTTAGGCTCTCCCTAGGCTCGTTGGTGTAGCTTCGGATGGGGAACGGGCGATCCCATCAGTGGAGGCGATGTGTCCCCACAGAGGAGCGGGACATAAAATCCCACCACGTGTGCGCGGGCAGCGTGGCGCCCGCCACCCGATTCATGGGCGTGTTATCATCATTGCCGAACCACACGCCGACTACTTGCCCTCGCGCGAAACCTACGAACCACGCATCGCGATTGTGTTGCGTCGTGCCCGTCTTGCCGGCGATGGGACCAAGCGATCGAGCCTCCCCCGGCAGCGCATGTTTTGCCGCTGCATGAAGCATGTCGGTCAATTGCTTGATATAGGGCCGCGCGACAATCTGTTTGGGATTCGGCCGGGCCGCGCGATATCGCAAGGCACCATGCGGATCAAGAACGGCAAGGATGCCTATGGCCCGGACGCGACGGCCTCCCGCGGCAATGCTCGCATATGCGGCCGTCATGTCGACCAGCGACACGTCCGTGGTACCAAGAACGAAGGATGGCGTCTTGCCGGTGGGAATGCCGAATTTGGCGGCCATCGCTGCGACGCGCCCGAAGCCGATGTCGCGGGCAAGACGAACGGTGGCGGCGTTCCGGCTATCGGCAAGCGCTTCAGTAAGAGAAATGTTCCCCCTGAATCGGTGATCATAATCGCGCGGGCTCCAGCCATTGATTGAAACAGGCATATCGGCGATCCGGCTAAAGGGCTTCCACCCCGCCTCAAGGGCGGCGAGATAGGTGAAGATCTTGAAGGTCGAACCAGGCTGCCGCTTGGCCTCCGTCGCTCGATCGAAGAAACCGCCATGAGGATTCCGGCCGCCAATCAGGGCGGCCACGTTGCCGTTCACGTCCATCGCGATCAGCGCGGCTTCACGGGCATTATGTGCAAAGGCTTGATCACGGCTGCGATCAATTGCCAATTCAGCCGAGAGCTGGCGCCGCGTGTCGAGAGATACGACCACGTGCCACTTTGTTCCAACCTTGCCAAATATCGGATCGAGACCCGGCATTTGCCGAGCAATCCAGGCCATATAGTCTCCTACGGCAAGATCAGCTGGCCGCAACCATCCCCGGCGCGACGCTGTCGCAACTGCACGCGCAGCCTGTTTCTCTGTCAGACTTCCCGCGGACACCATTTGCCGCAGGACATACTCGGCGCGCCTCCGAGCAGCTTGAGGATGACTTTCTGGGTTATCCTTTGAAGGAGCCTGTACGATGCCCGCGAGCATGGCCGCCTGATAGAGAGAGAGATCTTTTGCGTGTTTGCCAAAATATCTGCGAGCAGCGTTTTCGACGCCCCACGTTCCCTGGCCGAAATAGACCCGGTTCAAGTAAAGGTCGAGGATTTGCTCCTTTGTGAAGAGCGACTCGATCCGCTTAGCAATAATGAATTCGCGAATCTTCCGTTCAAGAGAGCGATCGCTGCCGAC
>DAIESR010000511.1 GCA_027346205.1 Beijerinckiaceae bacterium | reverse complement strand
AGCCAATGGTCTTTGGTCACATTGAACCAAATCCGGGAGATATATGCCAGTCGTGTCCTGGGCATCGTCGTTACCTTGCTGGCGACGATCATGATCTTGATTTACTTCTTTGGCAGGGAAAGGTGGGTTCGCGACAGAGTGCAGATGGAAAAGCGCCTGGAGCTGCAGGAACTCGCGCGCGATCTCCGCTTCCAGGCGACCACGGACCCCCTTACCGGCCTTGCCAATCGGCTGAAGTTCGATCAGATGCTGGCCAATGAAGTGCTGCGGTCGGAGCGATACAAGACCCCGCTGTCCCTGGTGCTCTATGACATCGACCATTTCAAAGAGATCAATGATGCGCATGGCCATCAGATCGGCGATAAAGTGTTGGTCGAGCTTTCCCGCGTGGTTGCCGGCCGCATCCGAACCAACGATCTGCTCGCCCGTTGGGGCGGCGAAGAATTCGTCCTTCTGATCCCCGGCTCCGACGGCTGCGCGGCATATCAGGCCGCGGAAAAATTGAAGGTTGCGATCGAGAGCATGATGTTCGAGCAAGCTGGGGCGGTCACTTGCAGTTTTGGCGTCGCGGAATATTTGGAAGGGGACACGGTGGATACATTCATCGGCCGCGCGGACGAGGCCATGTACAAGGCTAAGATCAATGGCCGCAACCGCGTGGAGCAGGCGTCACGGCCGGCGGGCGTTGATGCAGACCTGCGGACATCCGACTCTTAGATTAAATTTGTGCCAATGACACCCATCACCGCCGTTCTCATCGCAGGCCCGACGGCGAGCGGCAAATCGGCGCTTGCCGCGCGTCTTGCGGCGCGCCTCGGCGGGGCCGTCGTCAATGCCGATTCCATGCAGGTCTATCGCGATCTCGAGATCTTGACGGCTCGGCCGCGCGCGCAGGAATTGGCTTGCGCGCGGCATCTCCTCTTCGGTCATGTCGATGGCGCCGTGAATTACTCGGTCGGCCGATATCTGGCCGATGCAGAAGCGACTCTGGCAGGCCTTCGCGCGCAAAACCTCCTGCCCATCTTCGTCGGCGGCACCGGACTCTATTTCAAGGCGTTGACGCAGGGCCTTTCCGATATTCCGAAAGTGCCGGAGGAGATCAGGGCGGCGGTGCGGGCGCGGGCCGAAGGTCGGTCCGCAGCCGCGCTCCATGCCGAGCTTGCCGCGTGCGATCCCGCATCAGCCGAACGGCTGCGGCCGACCGACCCGCAGCGGATTCTCCGGGCGCTCGAAGTTTTTACCGCGACAGGGCAAAGTCTCGCCGCTTTTCAAGGCTTGAAGCAAAGCCCGTTGCTCGACCCGAAGTTTTGTCGTGCGATTTTTCTCGCGCCGAACCGGGAGGCCCTGCGCAATGCGATCGATCAGAGGTTTGAGACCATGCTAGCGGAAGGCGCGCTGTCCGAAGTCGAGGCTCTGGCGCGCCGCGGGCTCGATCCTGCGCTGCCGGTCATGCGCGCTCATGGTGTGCCGCATCTTCTGCGGCATGTGGCGGGTGTGTGCGATCTCGCCGAGGCGGCGTATCTCGGCAAGAGCGACACGCGGCACTATGCGAAGCGGCAATTCACTTTCGCGCGCCATCAATTGCCGATGTTCCAATGGGTCGAGCCAGAAATGGCCGAGGAGGTGGTGATGAGCGCGGTTGCTCCGAATCATGCAATTTCATGACTGTTCGCGTGTTTCGATGCGAAGCAAAGAACGGGAAAAATGCGCCCCGGATCAATTGGCGCCGGGTGCGGCTTGGCGTATCGAGCCATTCCGAGGATGCATGAGATGACAATCAACATCGAGCCCATACGCTATGATCGCGTCAGCCTCTGTCTGCATTGGTTGACCGCGCTACTCGTCGTCGAGCAATGGGTGGGGGCGCATTTGATCGACGAATTTGCCAAGGGAGCGCCGCGCATTGCCGCGCGCTCGGTTCATATTTCTTTGGGCCTGACTTTGGGAATCATATTGATCGCGCGCATCCTGTGGCGGGCGACGGGGGGCAGAAAGCTGCCGCCGGCCGATCAGGGCCTGCTGCAGTTCATTGCCAAAGGGGCGCATTGGCTGCTCTATGCGCTGCTGATCGGTGTCGTCTCGGCGGGCATTTTTTTCGTTTGGGTGCGTGGCGATAGTTTCTTCGGTCTCTTCAGCGTGCCGGCCTTCGATCCAGGCAATAAGATCTTGCGGCATAATGTTGCCGAAACGCATGAGCTATTGGCCAATGCGATTTTGATCGTCGCCGGTCTGCATGCGGCGGCGGCGCTCGTTCATCACTATCTCTGGCATGACGGCGTGCTGCGCCGGATGATGCCGGGGCGCGGATAAAGCGCGAGCCAACGCCATGTCCGCGGACTTCTCGGATAGGATTATGCGTCAAAGCAATTTGTGGCGGGATTAGACGCCGAGCGCTGTGGCAGGCCAGGGAGATCCCCGCGGCATCGATCGGTTTGGGGTGGTTCTAAGCTCCAAACCGCGCTAGAGCATGCTCCAAGATATTGATTTTGAGCGTTTTCTTCTCGATCGGATGACCTGATCCGATCGAGAAGAAAACGCTCTAGGCAATCGGCAAAGGCCGTTTGACCCAGAGTCCTCCCAATCGACGACTGTGTCAAAGAAATCGCACATGAAAATTTTTCGCTTGGAAATGGCGCGGCCTCGCCGGATAGTCCCTTGTCAACCAATAATGTGTTAATATTATTACATACACATAAGACAATATAAAAATATGACATCTTACATCGGGGGACAGTAGATGCCGACACTTGGGGCTGGTCGCGCTTTGGCATTCATGCGCGCGCAATTTCAATTACTTATCATCGTCGCATCGGCGCTTATTCTCATGGGGAGCAGTGTCCGCGCTTTTGAGCCTGGCGCGACTTTCTATTTCACGCCTGGCCAAATAATGGGCAATGACCTCGCCGTCTTCGGGCCGCCGGGCGTTTATTTCGCAAGCAGATTCAGCTACGGCACGAACAAGGTTCCGAAGGACACGCTGCCGGCTGGAGTCACCCGCTATGTCGATGTCCCGATCGAGTCGATGCAATTCCGTTGGACGACACCCTGGAAGCTTTTCGGCGCATCCTACGCCTTCACGGTAGCCCAATCATTTGTGTCACGATCTTTCTATAATTCGAGCGTGAAAGGCCCGCCGGCTGCTTTCCACAGTGGTGTTCATAACACCATCTTCTCGCCCGGCGTCCTGTCATGGAAATTCCCGCATAAAGTCTCTGTCGCTGCGGGGATCAGGTTCGGTGCGCCAGATGGCGCGATCACAGGCAAAAATGGTCTGGACAACATCGGTCAGCCCTTTTGGCTGATCGAGCCCGTGCTGGCCTTTGCCTATCTCGACAACGGTTGGGATCTCTCCGCAAACCTCTACTACGATATCCATACGACCAATCCGCATTCCGGTGTGATGAATGGTGGTGTCTTTCGCGGTGACTTCGCGGGGACCAAGCACTTCGGGAAGTTTGAAATCGGGCCGGCTGGATATGTTGCCTTTCAGACGGAGCGCGATAGCGGCGGCCACGGCTTCAATAACTGCGAGATTGCGGGTAGGTGCTTGCGCGCCGCTAAGGCCGGTGTCGGCGGCAAGGTAGGTTATGATTTCGGGCCGGTCAAAACCTATGTGATCGTGA